>CANDJX010000110.1 GCA_947385185.1 uncultured Clostridia bacterium | reverse complement strand
TGTAAACTGTCCGGTTATGTTGCTTTCTTTTGCATTTTTCACTCGGATAGCTCACCTCCCTTATCAAATTATAATTATACTATATCATACTTATACTATTCTGTCAATACTGCTTTGGAAAATTATTCCATTTTTATTCGTCTATCCGTCAATATTCGGTGGACTATACTGTCAACGCAGATTATTTATAAAATAAATATATACATTTCAATATATTCGTTTTACAACGCACGCCATTTGGCGTAAAGTCTGAACTGTGTATAGAAAAAGTGTCGGCGCGTTTAGCGTCGACACTTTTTCAATTGTCCATATTTTTCAATTGTCCATATTCAGAATGTAGTCTGTAGTCACATTAAAAAACTTCGCTAAAATTTTCACGGCTTCCACGCTCGGATTTTTCTTGCCGTTCTCCCATTTATTGACGATAGACAGGCTGAAATGCAATTGCTCGGCTAACTGCGCCTGCGTCAAACCTTTTTCCTCTCTTAATTCACGTAAAATATCCTTAAATTCCATTCCTATATTATAAGCACTTTAGTGCTCATAATGCTTGACATGAGCACTATGGTGCCTGAGCGGCTTTTATTTTGAGCACAGACCCGCATAAAACTCCGCCAGCGTGTCGCGGTGCAATTCTTCGTCCATTATGATACGCCTTATGACCGCGGCGATCGGCTTGCCGCCGAGCTTATCGAGCATGGCTTTATAGCCCGCGATCGCTTCGTTCTCTCCCGCGATGTCGTCGAGAAGCATGGCGCGCGGCTCGGTCGAATAATTCACCGCGGACGCCGAATAATACATACGGCATTTCGGCGGCGGAAGTATGTATCGCGGGTCACCGCCGAGCTTTGTTATGGCGATACCGAGCGTATTCAGATGTTCCATTTCGCATACGGCTATGCGCGCGTATATATGCGAAATCTCGTCCATGCAGAGCTCGGTAAAAATAAGCCGGTGATACACGTACTGCAGCGTCGTATTCAGTTCGCTTTTTTCGGACGAGTATGCCTCGCGCACGATCCCAAGCGATTGCGGATCGGGCTGCACGTCTGAAAGAGGCGGATACGGCAGATCCACCGCAAGTTTTTCGATCGACATAATATTACCTCCGTTTTGTCATAGACAATATATATGCGGCGGAAAAACGTTATGTCACCCCGTAAAAAAATGCGCGTACACGCAAAAAATTTTTATTTGTGGACAGGCGTATGTCCACATTTATGTGCTATAATAAAAGAAAAACTACGGAGAAAGAAATGATAGCACAACAATTCAGTCTTTGGCACATAATCGGAATGTTCCGCACGACCGAACTTCGCATAGTACCGATCGTTGCTCGGGCGGAGGAATGCGATATACCCGACGAATATATGCTTTACGGCAGACCGATAGACAGATTTTCGCACGCTTTGGCGGCTTTGCGCGATATGTGCGACGAGATCACACGCCGCCGTCGAAGCGGACTGGTGCTCCCCCGCGTGATCGTATCCGTAGACAATCCCGACGCGCTCATTTTGCGCAGCCCGGACGGCGAAGCGGCTCGACTTCTCGATATACTCGCCCGCGACGGCGAAAATTACGGTATCGAACTCGTAGCGTAGACCGTGATAAAACAGTCGTTATTCTTCCTTCCCTTTTATATAACGAGCGCAAGTAAGTATAATTCTTACTTGCGCTCGTTTTGTTTTTTATGATGAATGATTTGCGCGGCTTATAATTCCGCCGAAAGATTATCAAGCGACAGTCCGAACGGAGTGACGAATTTATCCATAAAATAATCGACTTCGGGGCTTTTATACGCTTTAAGTTTGAGCCGCGTAGACTTTTCCGCCTCGGTAAACTCCTTATTGCCGTGCGCTGTTTCTTCCAGGCACTTGACGTAAGCCGCGAGCGTGTCGGCGTACTTGACGAGCTTTCTTTCCGTTTCGTTACCGCCGCTTACGAGATCGCTCACTTCCTCCGAAAGATCGTCGGGCAGAGCGGCGAGCAGTTTACGCTCGCTGTCTTTTTCTATCGCTTTATACGCGTTTGTTATCTCGGGGTTGAAATACTTGATCGGGGTCGGCATATCGCCGGTGATTACCTCGCCCGTTTCATGGAACAGCGCGATCATTCCCACGCGGTTTGCGTCCACATCGCCGCCGCGTTTGTTATGAATCACGGCAAGCGCGTGCGCGAACATGGCTACGATCGCCGAATGCTCCATGACGTTTTCTTCGCGCGTGTTGCGCATGAGTCCCCAGCGGGTAATATAACGCATACGCGACAGAAAGGCATAAAATACGCTCATGACCTGCCCGCCTTTTTTATCGATTTCAATGCCGCCGCTACGACGTCGTTTGCGGTAAAGCGGTTGATTTCGAACAAAACCGACGCAGGCGCGGACTCGCCGAAGTCGTCCTTACATACGGTCAGTCCGTCAAGACCGACGTATTTACCCCAGCTGTAAGACGAACCCGCTTCGACGGCTACCCTTGCGCGGCAGGCGTTCGGCATAACCGATTCGCGGTAAGCGGCGGACTGCGCGTCGAACTCCTCCATGCACGGCACGGAGATTACGCGCGCGTCGATACCCTTTTCTTTGAGCGCTTCGCGGGCGGCGATAAGCAGTCCGACTTCGCTGCCCGATCCCATGAGCAGCACGTCGGGCGTTTGTTTTTCGCTGTCGGCGATAACGTATGCGCCTTTGAGCGCATTCGATACGGACGAGCCGCTTACCGCTTTGAGCTTCTGACGGCTCGTAACGATCGCGGACGGATGACGAAGCCGGAAATGCGACGCGTAAGCCGCCGCCGTTTCGGTCCCGTCGCAAGGTCGCCATACGCGGAGATTGGGCACGGAACGGAGCATAACGAGCTGTTCGACGGGCTGATGCGTCGGTCCGTCCTCGCCTACGCCTATCGAGTCGTGGGACAGTACGTACAATACCGGAATATCCATAAGCGCGGACATTCTGACCGAGCCTTTGAGATAATCGGCGAAAACGAAGAACGTCGAGCAGTACGGCAAAAATCCGCCGTGAAGGTACAGTCCGTTGCATATCGCAGCCATCGCCTGTTCGCGCACGCCGAAGTGAACGTTCGTTCCGGTCGGTTCCGCCACGGAAAAATATGCGCGATCTTTCATTATCGTCATATTCGACGGACCGAGATCCGCCGACCCGCCGACGAGATTGGACAGTCTGCCCGCAAGATAATTGAGCAGTTTCCCCGAATGGTTGCGCGTAGCGTCGTCGCCGGTCGGGATATTTTTCAGAAAATCTTCATCCGCAGCGAAATCGGGCAATTTACACTTCGTCCACGCCGAGAACTCTTTATACTCATCGGGATAAGCGTTCTTATACGCGCGGACGGTCTTGTTCCAGTCCGCCTGCGCCGCCGCGCCGCGCGCGCATACTTCGGCTTTGAACGCCGCAACCTCTTTCTTTGCGGTAAACGGCTGTTCTTTCCAACCGAGCGCGTTTTTGAGCGACGCAATCGCTTCCTCGCCGAGCGGCGCGCCGTGACAAGCCGCGCTGTCCGCTTTGCTCGAACCGTAACCTATAACGGTGCGAACGACGACGAGCGACGGACGATCCTTGTCCGTTTTCGCGAACTCGATCGCGGCTTTGATCGCGTCGGTATCGTTTCCGTCGTCGACCTCGAGCACCTGCCAGCCCTGAGCCTTATGACGTTCCGCAACGTTCTCGGCAGTCGTATCGCTTATTCTGCCCTCGATAGTAATATCGTTCTTATCGTATATGACGATCAGTTTACCGAGCTTCCACACTCCCGCAAGCGCGGCGGCTTCGTACTCCAATCCTTCCATCATACAACCGTCGCCGCAAAACGCGTAGGTGTAATGATCGACGAGGGGCAAGCCCGGCTTATTGAACTTCGACGCAAGTATTTTTTCGGCGAGCGCAAACCCCACGGCGTTGGCAACGCCTTGTCCGAGCGGACCGGTGGACGTTTCCACGCCCGGAGTCGCGCCGTATTCGGGATGTCCGGGAAGTTTGCTGCGAAGCTGACGGAAGGACGAAAGATCCCCTTTTGTAATGTCGTAACCGCTGACGTGAAGCGCGGTATAGAGCATGGATGACGCGTGTCCCGCGCTTAAAATAAATCGGTCGCGGTCGAAAAACGACGGGTCGGCGGGATTGTGTTTCAAGCACTCGCCGTAAAGCGTCGCGGCTATCGGCGCGGCGCCGAGAGGAGTACCCGGGTGTCCGCTCTTTGCTTTCTCCACCGTTTCGGCGGAAAGCACTCTGATCGAATCGATTGCGGCTTGCAACAATTTTTTGTCCATATTGTTCCTCACTGTTTCAGTTTGAGTTTTTCGATTATTTCTTCTGCGACGTCCTGCGGGACTCTGTCCGTCGTATCGACGACGTAATCCGCCGCCGCGCGGTACGCGCAGTCGCGCTCGTTCATTATGCGTTTTATGCGCTCGATTCCGCCGCCCGAAAGAAGGGGGCGGCTATCGCCTCCGGACGTGCGACCGAGTATGCACTCGGCGGTCGCCGTCAACAACACGACCTTGCACGAGGCGCGGAGAACTTCGACGTTTTCGCTGCGAAGCACGACCCCGCCGCCGCAAGAGATCACGCAGCCGTCGCGTCCGGCTGCACGCTTTACCGTT
>CANDJX010000109.1 GCA_947385185.1 uncultured Clostridia bacterium | reverse complement strand
TTGCCTGAGAGTTTGATCCTTCCGTAGTGTACTTCCATGTGTATGAGGTAAGTCCCGTGCTCTGCGGATTGACCGTGAACGTGACCGTCTTTCGCAAGTTTGTTCCGTCCGTCCATTGCGTATTGGATGCGTCCGTCAATGCGAACTCTACCGTATATACGCCCGCTTCGAGGAACGTTATTACCCCGCTGTTGTCCATAGTCGCGGTATGCGTCATGGGATTGCCCGAAAAATCCTCCGCGCTTATCCCCGTCATTGTCATCTTGCTCGGATCGTAATCGTTTACTGTCAACGTATGACTGCTTCCGTCGTACGTGTGCGTAGCGTCGGACGAAGCTATACTCGGGATCGTCACGCTTGAAGGGTTCAATGAAAAGTTCACGACATACGTATTATCCAGAACGTAATTGCACGTAGACGGGTTCGCTATGCTTACAGTCGCTTTGTATTTTCCTACGGCGGTAGGCGCCGTCGTACTGCTGTACCCTCCGCCGTCCGTGCTTTCGTAAAGTATCTCGAGCGTCGGCGCCGCGTCCGCTCCGCATAAGCCGTTCGCAACGCTCGCGTTTATGGGCAACCCGCCGCCCGTAGCGCTTGCATTAAGTCCGATCTGTTTTTGAGCTATACTGAAATTGAAAGTCCGCGACGTAGCGTTGCCCGGGCTCGGGAAAGTCGTGCCCGCGCTTACAAGAGCCGGCTTGATATTCACCGTAACGCTTTTCGTGCCGTAATTTTTCATGTCGCTCGGATAAACTATATCCATGGCGGCTGAATTATACCAGGTCTTTTGGGATGCCGAAACATCGGCAAGAGTCTGCGGGTTTCCGTTATATGTCGAATTTACGTCGGCAGGCACAGACAAAAGAGGCGTTGCCGTCACAGTCGTGCCGGGGCTGTAAAGAGACAGATCGGAAGAGAATCCGGTTTTTATATTACTTGATAAACCAATCGCCGTTATGTAATATCCGAAATCGCTTCGATAAGTCTTTGACGACGCCGAATTGTTTGTAAACGTTGCCGTATACGTAATAGGCGTGCCGTCCGTAATATTATTACACGTGCTATTTGAATTAGTACCGAAATTGCCGTAAGCGTCAATAAAATATGTTCCATTCTGATCGTTTCTATTCATTGTATAACTGCCGCCTAAAGTCGTAGAATTTATCGGGGTGCCGGCGGAAGTGTCTACGTCAGAATAATGATAAAGATTGGAAAATATCGCCGCTTGAGCTGCGGTATTATAATTTCGTGTAATCGTTATGGAAAACGCATAAGTGACGCCATATGTCGTAAACGGCGGAACTACGATTTCGACATAGAAATCATAATAGCTTATCTTGTTGCCGACTGCGGCATTGCCCGCAGTCGTATTGATTGTGCCGCCCGATTCCGACGTCGAACAATCGGCAAGACTCCCCGTCGTGGTCATTTCCGAAATCATGCAAACGGTTTTACCGGTAGTAGCATTATCTTTATACCAATACGTCGTACCGAGCGTCATGGTCGGAGTGTTCGTCGTTGCAGCCGCGTTCGTTTCCGTGACGGTTTGTCCCGTTTCTCCGTCCGACGCAATGAAGAATAAACCGCATACGAACAGCAATAACGCGACAGTGACGGTCAATATGATATTTCTTATTTTCGAGTTTTTCTTTTCCATATTTGCCTCCTGTAATTCGGCATTCTTATGCAAGAAATTCTTTTTTTTGTTCTTATAATTCGGCACATAGATGTATAGATATATGTACCGTTTTTTCGTCATAAAGCGACAAAAAAACGCAAAAAAACCGCTTAAATAAAAATTATCATGAAAACGGTTGACTTATAAATAAATATTTATTAAAATATATAATGTATCGGTACATATATCTATACATAGATGTACCGGTTTTTTATTTCGTACGAGAAATTTTTTAACATAATAATGATTTAATAATACGTCAAAACACAAAAATGGAGTTGTCGCTTAATGCGGCGCTCCACCCTGTTATGTAAAATCCCGTACATATAAAAATCCCGTCTTACGAAACAAGACGGGATTTTATATTTCGTAATCTTTATTCGGTTTTATTATTTATGTTCTGCGCCTTCGTGCGGATCTATATCTCCTTCGAGAAGCATACGGATCGACGTACAGAGGGCGTAAGCGACTTTCTGTTGATATTCGGTTGTCACTAACAGCGCTTCTTCGGTCGGGTTGGAAAGAAAACCGCATTCGACGAGCAGCGACGGCGCGCCCGAGCATTGCAGGATATAATAATCTCCGCTTTTTGCGACCCGGTCGGAAGAAAGCGCGCCGTTCAGAACGCTCTGAACTTTATTCGCGTTTTCCTTACCCTGCTCCGAGCCGGGCGCATAAAACACCTGCGCGCCGCTTATGTCCTTACGCGGATAAGAATTCTGATGCACGGAGAGGACAAAATCGGGCGAAGCGTCGTCAATGATTTTTTTGCGCGCCTGCATATCCGATTTCTTGAACGGCTGACCGCTTTCCGCGAGATCGACGTCGCTTTCGCGCGTCATGACTACGGTATACCCCGCTTCGCGCAGGAAATGGCGCAGACTGAGAGAAATACCGAGATTTACGTCGCTTTCCTTTTTGCCCGTATTAACGCCGACCACGCCGCCGTCAATACCGCCGTGCCCGGGATCGATAACGATCGTCATACCGTTGGACGCAACCGCGGGCGTGATCGCGGCGGTCAGACACAGCGCGGTCAGTCCGCCGAACACGATCAGTCCCGCAAGAACTATGAGAATTGTTTTTTTCTTTATTATAATGTTTCTGAGCATAAATAATCCTGATTCAAGGCAGAGCGACAATATTACTGCAGTATTTCGATGCACGCGAAGCTACAGCAAGTGTACGGGTCATTCCGAGCGAAAGTCGAGGAATCTATAATGTTCGGATTTCTCCGCTCCGCACCTTACGGTGCTCCGGTCGAAATGACAGGAACGATATTTCGGTCAAAATGACGCATAAGGAGCTTATGTCGAAATGACAGGAATAGTATTTCGGTCGAAATGACAAAGAGGGAGTTGGATTTCTCCGTGCGCGGCAAATGCCGCTTAGTCGAAATGACAGAGAAGTTTTTTATACAATCCCCTCAGTCACCTATCGGTGACAGCCTTGCCCAATCCTCGAGCACAGCTCTCGTCACGCTTTGGTTACAAACAGTCCACCGGACTGTTTGCTTAACGCGTCGCGCCCTTACTAAGGAGCGCCTCTCCCATGCGTCCCTGCTTTTGCTTTGTTAAGGGGCGTCTTTCATAAAGTCAAGTCACAAAGGATAGGAGTGTAATATTTCAACAACGAAAAGTTTACACATCCGGAGATTGACTGGACCGCTGCGGGGGTTCGGGGACACATCGGAAGTGTCCCCGACGCCTTTTTGCGGCACTTTTTCAGCGCATGAAAAAGTGCCATAATGTACGAGCTCCTCTAAGACATTGTGTCGTACTCTCTCCAAAGTTTACACTTTTATTAGAATAATCACATCATAAAGCGATAAGATTTTTCAAAGGAATTTCCCTTTGAACTCTTTCTAATAAAGCACCGCGCTTCCGCTTACCCAGCTTTCGAAGAACGCCGCCAGTTTCATATTGCTTGCGGATTCGAAGCACGCTATCATACCGTCGGGCGTGGCGATCTTTCCCGCATACTCCTTATAATACCCGCGAAGCGCGGTAAAGAATTTGTCGTCGCCCACGGAGTGGCGGAGCGAATCGAACAGGAGTTCGCCTTTAACGTAGGTGTGGAACGAATAATCGGTCTGCGAAAAATACTTTCCGAGCGGTCTGTTCATGGACGTATCGCCGCCGATATGCTCGCTGTACATCTCGCTAAACAGCACGTACGCCTGCATGGCGTCCGCTATTCTGTCCACGCCCGAAACGCCGTAATCGGGGTTCTTTTCATAAAACAGCGTCGTCGAATATTCGGCAAGCCCTTCGTCCATCCACGCGGAATTGATCTGATCGTTGCCGACCGCGGCATACCACCACTGATGCGCTATTTCGTGGATTATGGCTTCCTCGAGCAGACTGCCGCGGAGCGAATTCGACACGAACACCATCTGCGGATATTCCATGCCGCCGTAAAGGAAAGGCGTAAGCGCGACGGAAAGCGTGGGATAAGCGTAATCGCCGAACAGCTCCGAAAAAGTCTTTACCGCCTGAACGGCAGTGGCAAGGTGCGTTTCGGCGTCCGCGTCCGAAACGTAATAATAACGCACGATCGGACCGTTTTCGATCTGTTCTTCAACGCAGGTATAGCGCTCGGAAGCAGTCATCGCAAAATCGCGGACTCCCGTTGCCTTGAACGTTGTTTTGGTTTCCTCGCCCGCTATTTCCGTCGATACCGTACCCGTTCCCGCCACGTTCCAGCCCGTAGGCGTCGTAAACGTAACGTTATAGTCCGCAGGTTCGGAATAGAACGGATCGCCGCTCGAATAGTACGGATCGGTGCGCCATGCGCCGTCCTCGCGGACGCAGGCTATGGGATACCAGTTGCCGAGATTGACCGTGTTGTCGTAATAACCGAAACGGTGCCGCGTCATAGGAAGGTCGAGGTCGAAAGCAATCGCGACAGCGACCGTATCGCCGGGCATTACAGAAAGACCGGTGACCGTCAGAATGTCCTCGTCCTCGCC
>CANDJX010000108.1 GCA_947385185.1 uncultured Clostridia bacterium | reverse complement strand
AGATTCCTGTAAGTGACTGGAGTTCAGACGTGTGCTCTTCCGATCTCAGGTTCAGCTCTACACCGAAGGTCCTTTCGATAAAGTTATTACCATGCTTGCCGTCGAGAAATTCCGTAACGACGTCGTTATCCCGAACGACGACGATATAGACGCGTGCGAGTTCCTCAAGGGTCACACTATGGGCGAGCTTCTGAACGCGGAACGCGAAGCAACCGAATACGCGCTTCGTAAGGCGGGCAGAATGAGCTTTACCGTTACGCTTCCCGAAGTGAACGAAGAAACGGTAGGCGAGCTTCTCGCTTATTATATGTATGAAACGGCGTTTGCCGGCGCGTATCTCAATATCGATACTTTCAATCAGCCGGGAGTGGAAGAGGGCAAAAAAGCCACGTTCGCAATGCTCGGCAGAAAAGGTTATGAGGAGAAACTTGCGGAAGTTCGCTCGGCAAAAAAGAAAAGCGAATACAATATCTGATCCGCAGGAAGTTTTGTTGTTATGAAACTCGGTATATCGACTGCATCGTTTTTTACGAAGTTGCCAACCGAAGCGTGCTTCAACGCATTGCGTGAAATGGACGTCCATCTCACAGAAGTGTTTTTGTCGTCGTTTTCGGAATATGAAAGAGGGTTTGCCGACGCGCTTGCAAGCAGACTCGAAGGCACGATGACGGTTCATTCCGTTCACGCGCTTTCCAGCCAGTTCGAGGGCGAGCTGTTCAGTCAGTCCGCGCGTGTACGCGACGATGCGGAACAGTTTTTCCGCAAAGTGTGTTATGTCGGAAACGCGCTCGGAGCGAAATATTATACGTTCCACGGTCCGACCAATCTGAAAAAGTCGTCGCGCGCCATCGACGTCGGCGTGTATGCCGAACGGTTCTCGTACCTTGCGGGTATCGCAAAAAGTTACGGTATGTATATAGCGCTCGAGAACGTGCATTACTGTTGCTTCTCGACGCCCGAATCGTTCCGTACCATGCTTACCGCGTGTCCCGATCTCGCCGCGACGGTCGACGTAAAACATTCGCTTTTCGCGGGATACGATCCGATCAAGTTCGTGGACGCGGCGGGCGACAAACTCGTTACGCTTCATATCAACGACGTTACGAAAGACGACGAAACGGCATTGCCGGGCAAGGGCAGGTTCAATTTCGAAAAGCTGCTCCGCGAAATCGCAAGGCGCGAACTCGACCCGACCGTGCTTATCGAAGCATATCCCGGCGATTACGGTTATAACGAAGAACTTCGCGGAAGTTATGACTACATAAAGGGAATTATCGACAATCTGTAAAAATCACGTTAAACGTAAAAAGGAGTAAATAATGAACAAACTGACCGTTAAAGACGTAGACGTCAAAGGTAAGAAAGTCCTCGTTCGTTGCGATTTCAACGTCCCCATGAAGGACGGCAAGATCACCGACGAGAACAGAATCATGGGTGCGCTTCCCACAATCAAATATCTCATGGAGCAGGGCGCCAAAGTTATTCTTTGCTCGCACATGGGCAAGCCGCATTCGATCTTCTCGGACGAAGTAAAGCTCAACAAAAAAGATAAGGCTAAAGTCGAGGCTCTTCCCGCAGACGAGCAGAAAGCCGCAAAACAGGCTATTATCGATAAGGCGCTTGAAAGTGAGCCTAAAAAACTCACGCTTAAGCCGGTTGCCGACAGACTTAACGAACTTCTCGGAAACAAAGTGACGTTCGCTACCGACGTTGTAGGCGCAGACGCGCAGGCAAAAGCCGCCGCGTGCAAAGCAGGCGAGTGCGTGCTTCTCGAAAACCTCCGTTTCCATTGGGAAGAGGAAAAGAAAGACGAGGGCTTCTGCAAAAAACTTGCCGCGCTTATAGACGGAGATAAGGGCGTATACGTAAACGACGCTTTCGGAACGGCGCACCGTTCGCACGCTTCGACCGCGGCGATCGTCGAATACGGTCTTGTCAAGACCGCCGTGTGCGGCTTCCTGATCGAAAAAGAGCTTTCCGTTATGGCGGACAGCCTCGATCATCCCGTCCGTCCGTTCGTCGCTATTCTCGGCGGCGCGAAGGTTGCGGACAAGCTCAACGTTATCAGTAATCTTCTTGAAAAGTGCGATACTCTTATCATCGGCGGCGGCATGGCTTATACGTTCATGAAAGCCAAGGGATACGAAGTCGGAACTTCGCTCGTGGACGATGAAAAGATCGGCTATTGCAAAGAGATGATGGAAAAGGCGGCTAAGTCGGGCAAAAAACTTCTTCTTCCGATCGATACCGTTATCACCAAAGAATTCCCCGATCCCATCGACGCGGTTATCGACGTCGCTTCCGTAGACGCGGATAAGATCCCCGCGGACATGATGGGACTCGACATAGGTCCCAAGACCCGCAAACTGTTTGCCGACGAAGTAGCAAACGCAAAAACGGTCATCTGGAACGGACCTATGGGCGTGTTCGAAAATCCGATCCTTGCCGAAGGTACGAAAGCGGTTGCGAAAGCGCTTGCCGACGTTCACGGCAAAGCAACGACGATCATCGGCGGCGGCGATTCCGCGGCGGCTGTTCAGCAGCTCGGGTTTGCAGACAAGATGTCGCATATCTCCACCGGCGGCGGCGCGTCGCTCGAACTTTTCGAGGGCAAAGTGCTTCCCGGCATTGCCTGCCTGAACGAAAAGAAATAAATAAACGAATATAAGCATAAAACGGCTTAGAAAACTCTAAAATACACCTCCGAAGGTATTGTCAATCTTCGGAGGTGTATTTTATTATTCATATGTTTTGCGCGGACAGCGTAAACGGTCTGTTAATTGGTTTTATTATATCGCAATGCGGAGCTAAAGAATTAAATTTCATCTGACAGGTGATAACATTTTATTGTATCTAATAGGTAAAAATATTATGTCATAATTCTCCAAACATGATATCGAACTTGCAAGCAAGTGGGGTACAATTTGTACCCCTCATTATTAAAATAATAATACTTAAACGAGTTTCTTTTTAGATGTGAAATACAAAAATGCGATAGTGATTGCAGTTGGATAGTCGCACATTTGCAAGAAAAAACGGGTATAATTGTGAATAATTATACCCGTTTTTGGTACCGCATAGGGGAATCGAACCCCTGTTTCCGGCGTGAGAGGCCAGCGTCCTAACCGCTAGACTAATGCGGCACAACCTTTAACCTTGCGCATTATATCATAAATCGGGAGAATACGCAAGGATTTTTATATTGTTTTTAATTAAAATTTTTACCGTTTATCTTTTATCGAAAGCGTGCGCGAGATTAAGCACGTGATCGGCGGCACGCTCTATATTTCCTACGAGGTTGATAAAAATACTGCTCGATTGAGGCTGACAGGTGCCTTCGTTCAGACGTTTGATATGTCCGTCGATCGTGCGCTTACGCATAGCGTCGATCTCGTTTTCGAGCTCCTCGGCTTTGATTACCGAATTTACGTCATAGTCGTTGAATGCGATCATGCTTGCGTCGAACAGTTTGCGGAGTTTGTCGTTCATTTCCCGCACCTCGCCTATGACGGACTCCGAGAAGTCGAGTTTGTCGTCTACGTAATGCACGGTATATTTCGTCATGTTGTCGGCAAGATCTGCAATACGCATGATGTCGCCGAGAGATTCGTGCAGAGCGGAAATGACTTTTTCGTCCCTGTACGATACTTCGGAGCCGGACAGTTTTATAAGGAACTTCGTTACGCGCTTCGTGATCTCGTTCGCTTTCGAGATATTGCTTTTTATATCGTCGCTTTTGTTTTTATTCTTTGCTATGAACGCGTTTATCGAATCGTTAAGCGTATCTATCGCAAGCGTGGCGAGTCTTGTGACTTCTTTTCTTGCCTGAAGCACCGCAATGGACGGGGTGGTAAGCAGACGGTCGTCGAGAAGCGTCGCCTCGTGCTCCTCTTCCGCTTTTTTGTCGCGGACGACAAGCGTGGCTATTTTTACGAATATGTTGATGAAAGGGAAGAATATGAGTACGCAGATCAGGTTGAAGAACGTATGGAACATTGCGATCTGCGTTTGCGGCGCGTCGGCGAACCAACTGCCGAACGTAACGTTCATAAAGTCTGCTCCGCAAACTTCCTCGCTCCATACAAGTAACAGGATAGTGAACAATATCGTTCCGAATACGTTGAACATCAGATGTATCAACGCCGCGCGTTTCGCGTTCGTGTTCGCGCCGATCGACGAGATGATCGCCGTGATACACGAACCTATATTCGAGCCGAGAATTACGAATAATACGCTGTTGCCGCCGTCGCCGATCACGAGTCCTGCGCCGACCATCGTTATGAGTATCGTCGTCAATGCCGAAGACGACTGCAGAAGGGCTGTAAATACCATGCCGATAAATATCAGCAGGAACGGATTTTCAATCGCGGCAAGGACGCCGTGAAGCGGCGAACCGGGCTGCGAGAAAGTATTCATCGACATACTCATGAATTCCAGTCCGACGAATACCAGACCGAGACCGCCGAGTATAAAGCCCACCGTTCTGACTTTATCCTTTTTGCATATCATCGTAATAAAAATTCCGATAAACGCGAGGGGGAGAATGAACGCCGTGAAATCAAACGCCGATAACGCCGCGATCTGAGCGGTAACGGTCGTACCTATATTCGCGCCCATAATGATCGCCGCCGCCATAGCGAGCGACATAACGCCGGCATTGACGAAACCTATGGTCATTATAGTCGTTGCGCC
>CANDJX010000107.1 GCA_947385185.1 uncultured Clostridia bacterium | reverse complement strand
GCACGTGTAATGTAATCTTTTCGTTGTTGCCGTATCGTCACACTTCTATCCTTTGCTACTTGTCTTTGTTTTCTACATATGTCTTAAACTATGATGAGTGATTTGCGCGGCTTAGAAGCAAGCGAAAGCAGGAACGCGAGGCGGTCGCGACGCGACTTTACAATGACGTAAACGAGCAAGCGACCGTCCGAAGCGTAACGAACTCTCGCGCAGCTTATAAGCCGTGCAACAGTTACTTAGTGCCAAACAAACGATCCCCCGCATCCCCCAATCCGGGCAGGATATAACAATTCTCGTTGAGCTGTCTGTCGCAGGTGGATACAAACACGTCCACGTCGGGATGCGCCTGCGAAACGCGCTTTATGCCCTCGGGACAGCCGATGATCGCCATGAACTTTATTTTGGTGCAACCGCGTTTCTTCAAAAGGTCTATCGCGTCGCAAGCCGAACCGCCCGTAGCGAGCATGGGATCAAGAAGAATGACGTTCATGTTCTCTATGCCGTCGGGCAGCTTGCAATAATATTCATGCGGCTCGGCGGTTTCCTCGTCGCGGTACATTCCGATATGTCCGACTCTCGCGCTCGGGAAAATCTTATGCACGCCGTTTACCATGCCGAGTCCCGCGCGGAGAATGGGCACGATCGCAATCGATTTTTCGGCGACCATTTCCTGTTTGCACGTTTCGAGCGGAGTTTCGACGGTCACTTCGCGCGTCGGCGCGTCCTTGAAAGCCTCGTAGCTCATGACGAGCGTTATTTCCTCGATAAGCTCGCGGAACTCTTTCATCGGCGTGTTTTTGTCGCGGAGTATCGCTATTTTATGTTTTATGAGCGGATGATCGAACACCATTACCGACATTTATTTTTCCTCCTTGTCCCCGTCGTTTTCGGCGGAATTTTCCTCTTTCCCGTCCGCTTTTTCGGCTTCGGTCTTTTCTTCTACCCGCTCCGCCGCTTCGTCGGCTTTGATGTCCTTACCGAGCGCTTCGTGCGGGACGAGCGAAATATCAGTATTCTCGCCCGCTTCCTTTTCTTCGGGCGTCGGGGTTTTGCTGTTCGGGATCACGAGATTGAGCACGATGGCAAGCACGGTTGCGATTGCGAGCGCGGAAATCGTGACGTCGCCGATAGCGATCGAGAATCCCGCCATGGAAGCGGCGTTCAGTCCCAGACCGACCGCAAGCGTAAGCGATACGACGAGAAGATTCTTCGTGTCCGAGAAATCCACTCTGCCGTCCACGAGCGCGCGAAGCCCGTTCGCCGCGATCATGCCGTAAAGTATGAGCGACGCGCCGCCGACGACTGCGGACGGAAGCGATCCGAGGATTTCGCCGAAAGGTACGAACAGTCCAAGCACTACCGCGAAGATCGCGGCAAGGAATATATTGCGCGGGTTATAATTTTTTGTGATCGCAAGCACCGCGGTGTTTTCGCCGTAAGTCGTGTTCGCGGGTCCGCCGAGGAGCGCGCTCGCGATCGTCGCAAGACCGTCGCCGAGGACGGTGCGGTGCAGTCCGGGATCGACCATGAAGTCGTGATTGCATACGACCGAGTTTGCCGAAATATCGCCGAGATGTTCCATGAACGTGACTATGGCGAGCGGTACTATCGCGATCATCGCGGTGCCGACCGTACCGCCGTCGAGACTGCCCCATGCGCCCCAGAAGCCCCATACGTCGGCAGCCTGCTGGAATACGATGACGTTACCCGAGAACATCGTGCCGAAATCGATGAGCGGCGCATAGCCTTCGGGAGTCGGGCAGACCGAAAGAATGATCGAATAGAGATAACCGACCGCGAAGCCGAGCAGTATGGGCACGACTTTCAGGAAGGATTTAGGCTTTGCGAGCGCGTTTACGAGCACGATCGTAAGAGCGGTGATTATCGCCGCCGTCCACGCCTGCCAGGGCGCGGCGGACGAACCGAAGATATTCGCCGAGAACGCCGTACCCGAAAGGTTCAGACCTATGACTATGATAACGGGACCTACGACGATGGGCGGGAAAAGTTTTTTGATCTTCTGCACGCCGACGAACTTTATCGCGAACGACAGTCCGACGTATACGAGCCCGGCGCAGACGAGCGCAAGCATGACCGCAAGCGCGCGCGAGTTATACTCAGGCGAGCCTATCGCGTTGCCGGCTATCATCATGCTGAGCGCGGGCAGGAACGCGAAGCTCGAACCGAGGAACACGGGCACTTTGCGGTAAGTGCAGAAATAGAATATTATCGTTCCCACTCCCGCGGAAATGAGCGCGAGCGGTATGCTCATACCCGAAACTATGGGTACGGTGATCGTCGCTCCGAGCATAGCGAACATATGTTGCAGCGACAGTACGGCGTCTTTACCCGAATATCCGAGCAAACGACGCGGTTGTTTGACTTCCGTCATATGATTATCCTCCTTCAGTGTTTCTTAAGTCGGGCGCGGCAGACGCCTGATTACGGCGCGCCGGGAAACGGGCGGGCATAAAAAAGAAACCCGAATAAATTATTCAGGTTTCCTGTAAATCCGAAAAACGAAATAATAACGGCGTGCCGTTTATAATGTTCTCATAAAATTCGACGGGCGTTGTTCGCACAGTCTTTTCTCCCTTTCCGTTACTTTGGATATTCTATCATAATCGGGGACGGAATGCAAGCGATTACGACGGTTTCCGACGAAGTTCGACAATTTTTTTGCAGCGGCGGACGCGCAGCGGCTAAGTTACCGGCATACGTGTTATGAGCTCTTACTGTGGCGGCCGCGGCGCGGCGAAGTTACCGGCATACGTGTTACGAGCTTTTACGGCGGCGGACGCGCAGCGGCTAAGTTACCGGCATACGTGTTATGAGCTCTTACTGTGGCGGTCGCGCCAAGGCGAAGTTATCGGCATTATGATATAAAGTAATGATGAAATTTCTTTTTTCGGGCATTGACAAACAAAGAAATAAAGAGTAATATATCGGTGTGAAAGCGAAGAATGCGATCTGTCTGGCGGCTACCGCCTTTATATTCGGCGTATCGTTCGTTGCTCAGGACGCGGCGAGCGTCTACGTATCGCCTTTTACGTTCAACTGCCTGCGATTTTTCGTAGCTGCGGTATTTTTGTTCGCGCTCGCCTTCGGACTCGATATATTCAGAAAAAAGACTAACAGACCGACGGAAAAACGCAGTTTGAAAACGCTCATAGTCGGCGGAGCGCCGTGCGGGCTCGCGCTCGGCGCGGCGATCACCTGCCAGCAATTCGGCTTCATGGACGAAAATATGACGTCGGGCAAGTGCGGTTTCATTTCGTCGTGCTATATCCTCGTCGTGCCCATAGTCAGGTTATTTTTCGGCAAAAAGGCGAAATGGACGGTATGGGTCGGGATCGCGCTCGCGCTCGGCGGGCTGTACCTGCTCTGCATCGGCGACGTTTTTGCGCTGTCCCCCGGCGATATAGTCGTGATGTGCTGTGCGCTCGGAATCGCCGCGCACATAATGCTGTGCGATCGTTTCGCGCCGAAATGCGACTGTATCAAGCTCTCCGCAGTGCAATGCCTGTTCATTTCTTTAATCAGTCTGCCGCTTATGTTCATATTCGAAACGCCGTCCGTCGAAGCAATAGGAAACGCGGTACTCCCCGTTCTGTTCTGCGGGCTCGTCGCGTCGGGCGCGGGCTATACCCTGCAGCTCATCGGGCAAAACGGAGCCAACCCCACCGCGGCGTCTATGATAATGTCGCTCGAATCGGTCGTATCCGCCGTAGCGGGCGCGATAGTGCTCGGACAGCTTATGACGATAAAACAAATCATAGGCTGCGCGCTGATCTTCGCGGCGGTCGTGCTCGCGCAATTACCGGACAAGAAAAAAGACCCGCCCGAAAGCGCGTCGAAAAACGATAATATAGACAATGTAACAGAAAACGGTAAGGCGGAAAGCGACTTAACGCAAGACGAATCGCCGCAAAACGGGTACGAAGAAAGCGGATCGCAAGAAATCGATCATACGGCGAAAACTCCGCCGGATGCATAAAACGTTATAAAATTCCGATTGCTTTTCCGCGAATATTCATATATAATATACGTATGGATTACGATTTCGAAATCACAAACCCGCCGTGGACGAAAGTCGCGGCAACCGCTCTGGCGATCTTCGGCGCGCTTGTCGTTATCGCCGGTATAATCCTGGGGATATTCGGAGATTCGATCGGTATGCCGTTTGCGGCACAGATAATCATTATCGCGTTAGGCGCATTTTTCTTTATAATCGGCGCAGTAACTTTATTTGCGGCGATAAAAGAAAGATTTATGCTTTCGCACGGCGTGTTTTATTATAATAAACCGTTCAGAAAGAACCAGTCTGCAAGCGCGGAAAAAGTCGCCGAAGTCAGAATCAGGCGGGTAACCCTCGCAATGATCGACGTTGTTTTCTGCGACGCCGACGGGAACAAACTTATCAATTTTTACGACGACGGCACGGCGCTGAAAAGCGGCGAATTCGAAAAAGCGCTTGCGGCTCTGAATATCCCCGTCTACCGCGTCTGAACGCACGGTTATATATACCGGATTGCTTTGTCGCTTTCCGGATTGCTTTGTCGCTTCGCTCCGCGCAATGACGGTAAGGGTGTTTTTTACTCGTCATTGCAAGACATTGTTCCTCATTCGTCATTGCGAGCGCATGCGAAGCAATCCAGTCTGTCTTTACTCGTCATTGCGAGCGCATGCGAAGCAATCCAGTCTGTCTTTACTCGTCATTGCGA
>CANDJX010000106.1 GCA_947385185.1 uncultured Clostridia bacterium | reverse complement strand
CTACACTGACAAGCACACTCTTTCCCTACACGACGCTCTTCCGATCTCGTCAGAGTCGAAATTACCCGAACGGGAGAAAATACAAGGAAGATAGAAATCAATGGATAGCAAACAGAGAGCGACGCTTAAAGGGCTTGCGTCCACTATGCCCGCCATATTTCAGATAGGAAAAGGCGAACTTTCGGACAATCTCGTTTCTGGACTGGACGCCGCGCTCACCGCGCGCGAACTGATTAAAATTTCGGTGCTGAAAAACTGCGATTACTCGGCGGCGGATCTCATGCGCGTGCTCGAAATGAAGCTTAAAGCCGAAGCCGTCTGCACCATAGGCAATAAAATCGTGCTTTATCGTTACAGCGACAAAGAGGGGATCAGACACATAAAACTATGAATTATCTTGCAGTCGACACGGCATCGAAAATCTTGAAAGTCCTCGTATGTTTCAACGGAAAATACGAGTATTTTCAGTGCGCGGATTTCAAAGCCGCGTCCGTCGGTCTTATGCCCGCGATCGATTCGCTATTGAAAAAATCCGGAGCGACCCTCGCCGATATGGATTTTTTCGCCTGCGTTACGGGGCCCGGATCGTTTACCGGCATACGCATAGGCATGGCGACGATCAAAGCGTTCGCTTACGTTACGTCCGGACCCGTCGTGCCCGTCACCGCGCTCGAACTTCTCGCATATAATAACAGTGGCGAAGAAACGGCGCTCGCCGTCGCCGACGCGTCCAACGGTATGCGTTACGTTGCCGTTTACGACGATAAAACGCGCGAGATCATGCCGCCGCGCTGTCTTTCTTCGGCAGAGCTTGCGGAGTTTTTAAGCACGATCGACGAACCGTTCGGCATATATACCGAGTCTGCGCTCGCGGAAGAACTTCCTACTGCGAAAGTCCCCGAAAATTTCGAAAAAGCGTTCGCGCTTGCCGTGGAAAACAATGCGGATCGCGCCGTAAACGGCAATATCGCAGAGCCTCTTTATATCCGCAAGCCTCAGGCGGAACGCGATCTCGAGGCGAATAATGCTGCGTCGCGCGACTGAAAACGACGCGCCCGCAGTATACGGGCTTATGCGGGAATGCGTAACTCCGCCCTGGACTTTCGAGTCCGTGAAAAGCGCGATTGCGGCGGTAAACAACGATTTTTTCGTGATTACCGACGCCGAGGAGATAATAGCGTATGCCTGCGCCGAAAACGTGATAGACGAAGGATGTCTTACGTCGATTGCGGTAAATCCCGCTTTCCGTTGCCGCGGCTTTGCGAAAACTCTGATCGCGGAACTCGTTAAAGTAAGCGGAATGAAAAGTATTTATCTCGAAGTGGAAGAAACGAACACTCCCGCATTGCGGTTGTATCTTTCATGCGGGTTCGAAAAGATAAGCGAAAGAAAAAAATATTACGGAGATGCGAGCGCATACGTTATGCGAAAGGAGCTTATCTGAATAATCAGGCAGACGGTATAAATTCCGTATATTTCCGCGGAAGCGGAACTCCGTTGTTGTTTCTGCACGGCTGGGGCGGCAGTATAGCGTCGTTCGGCGGCGCGATAAATTATTATTCGATGCGCGGTTACGGCGTCGCGGCGCTCGATTTTCCGCCTTTCGGCGCTTCGCCCGAACCTTCCGAGTGTTGGTCGCTCAGGGATTATACTTCGCTTACGCTGTCCGTCATGGATTCGCTCGGCATAGAAAAAGCAATAATAATCGGTCACAGCTTCGGAGGCAGGGTGGCGCTCGACATCGCCGCAAAGACCGATCGCGCCGAAAAGCTCGTGCTCGTTTCCGCGGCGGGGCTGAAACCGAAGCGCGGTATCGGTTATAAACTTAAACTACGCAGGTTCATCCGCGACCGAAAGAAAGGCAGGGACGTGACGAAGTATTATTCTCCCGATTATCTGGCAATGCCCGAGCGGCTTCGCGGCGTGTTTTCGCGAATAGTGGCGGAGGATCTGTCCGACAGATTGCCGCTCGTGCGGTGTCCGACGCTTGTCGTTTACGGCGCTTTCGATACCGAAACGCCGCCGTACATGGCGAAGCGTATGTATAAAGGAATAAAAAACAGCCGCATAGTACGGCTGGAAGGCGGTCATTTCGCGTATGCCGAAAGGCATATGGCGTTCACGTCCGCGCTCGATGATTTTTTGCAGGAGCACAATGGAAGCAGTTCTTGACACGATTTTTATTCTCGTATCGACCGTTATAATTTCGGCGGTAAGCGTAAAGATGTTACATATGTATCAGCTGTCGTCGTACCGCCTTCGCGGCGTACTGAACTGGATGAAACTGACGCATTACGATTATGCGCTTAGATATTTCGCTTACGCGTTTTTTGCCGTCGGTATCACGCTGTTGTTCAATTTCTGTTTCCCGTGGGAAAACGTACATTATTTTTCGTACCTGTTTTACGTTCTGTTCGGCGCGATTTTCTGTCTTGTGTCGTATACAAAGAAAGCGAAAGTACCGCTTGCCGTCACTCCGCGTATGCGCAGACTGATAATGGTAAATACGCTCCTTTCCTGCGCGCTGTCCGTGGGCGGTTGGGGACTGTCCAAAACTCCTATGCTCGAAGCGGGCTATGCGTTGCTTCCGTTGTTCGTTCCCGTCATATGCTTTATTTCTTACGGACTGACTTATCCCGTCGAGCGCGCGATTGCCCGCTCGTTCATACGCGACGCGTCCGAGGAGATCGATAAATTCAAAGCCGGCGGGCTTAAAGTCGTGGGAATAACGGGAAGCTACGGTAAAACGACTGCGAAAAACATACTGCTTGTCATGCTTTCGACCAAATACCGCGTCTGCGCGAGCGCCGCGAGTTATAATACTCCGCTCGGTATCTGCCGCACGGTAAACGACAGTCTCGAGGACGGCGACGAAATTCTCATAGCCGAAATGGGCGCGCGCCGCCGCGGCGACATCAAAGAGCTCTGCGAACTTGCGAAACCCGATTACGCGCTCATAACCGGCGTCGGCAGTCAGCATTACGAAACGTTCGGTTCTTTGCAGGCTATAGCCGATACCAAGTACGAGCTTGCCGAATATGTAGGAAACCGCGGGGTCGTCGTGTTCAATACCGCGGACGACGGCGCGAAAGCGCTTGCCGATCGTTTCGGCGGCGGAATAAGAGCGGGCGAAACCGAAGAATGCCGCGTACGGTTCGAAAACGTACGGTTCGGCTCGGAAGGCAGTCGGTTTACGCTCGTCGTCGGAAGCGATAAATTCACCGTGCATACCCGCCTTCTCGGCAGACATATACCCGCGCTCATAGCGTCGTGCGCCGCTCTTGCGGTCGAAATCGGCGTTCCGCCGTGCGCGTGCGTCAGAGCTTGCGAGAAGCTCGCGCCCGTACCGCATCGGCTTGAGCTTTCGGTCGCCGGAGAAAAAACGATAATCGACGACGCTTACAATTCGAATACGGCGGGCGCGAAAAATGCGGTCGAAGTCCTCGGCGCGTTCGACGGATTGAAAATAATAGTCACTCCGGGCATAGTAGAGCTCGGCGATATGGAAGCGGACGCGAATAAAGAGTTCGGCAGACAGCTCGGCGTTGTCGCCGACAGAGCGATTCTTGTCGGCGCGCGGGCGAAACATATCCGTGCGGGCGCGCTCGAAGTCGGCATGGACGAAAATAAAATTTTCGCGGTTTCTTCGCTTGCCGAAGCCGGAAAAATTCTGGCGGAAATACCCGAAAAGGCTACGGTGCTTTTTGAAAATGATTTACCCGATAATTACTGACAGAGTCGCCGTCGTTACAGGCGGAGCAAAGGGGATCGGCGCGTGTATAGCGCGCCGATTTTCCGATGCGGGTTATTCCGTCGTTATAGGCTGCCGTAGCTCCGTAACAGAGGCGGACAGGCTTGCGCGCGAGCTCGTAAGCACAGGTCGCAGGGCGATAGCCGTCCGCGCCGATTTGTCGTCCGAGAGCGGCGCAAAACGGCTCAGGGACGAAACCGTGTCGGCGTTCGGCAGGACGGACGTACTCGTATGCAATGCGGGAACGTCCATGTATAAACTGATATGCGACACTTCCGCAGTCGATTTCGATCGCGTCACGGGTGACAATCTGAAATCGGCGTTTCTGACTACGCGCGCGTTCTACGATGATTTCGCGTTCGGCAGGCGCGGAAGCATAATTTATATTTCTTCGGTCTGGGGACAAAAGGGCGCGAGCAACGAAGCGGCGTATTCGGCGGCGAAAGCCGGTATCACCGGTCTTGTCAGATCGGCGGCTAAAGAGCTCGCGCCGTGCGGGGTCAGGGTCAATGCGATTGCTCCGGGCGCAGTAAAGACGGATATGCTCGCGCATTTTACGGCGGAAGAGCTTGAAAATATAGGGAGCGAGATCCCGCTCGGTCGTATAGGCGCTCCGAGCGATATCGCCGGCGTCGCGCTGTTTCTTGCGTCCGACCTCGCTTCGTACATTACGGGCGAAACAGTGACGGTGTCCGGGGGATACGATTTATGAAAAGATACGGACTTGCGATAGTCGGCGGCGGCGCGTCGGGACTGTACCTTGCGGCGTTGCTTGCAAACAAGAATATTTCGGTCGCCGTCATAGAATCGGGCGAGCGTGTGGGACGCAAGCTGTCCGCAACGGGGAACGGTCAGGGCAATCTTACGAACGCGAATATTTCATCCGACAATTATTTCGGAGATAAAGAGCTTATAAGAAACGTGCTCGGCGGCGGTTTCGACGTGCTTTCCGTGTTTCCCATGCTCTTTTCCGCTGACGAGCTCGGGCGCGTATATCCGACAGGCAGGCAAGCGTCGTCGCTTACCGACGCGCTTCGGAAAATAATTTCGGACGCAGAAAATATAGATCTGATTACGTCGGCAAAG
>CANDJX010000105.1 GCA_947385185.1 uncultured Clostridia bacterium | reverse complement strand
TGTCGTATCCTTTCCAAGGTTTCCACTTTTATTAAAAACAATATAAACAAAAAGCAATAAAGCGGCAGCTTTCAATAAGAAAATGTTTTTCACATTCATAAAAACATCTTAATTATCGATTTTTAATCATAGCGTCTTTTTATTTTCCGAAAAATCCTTTGCAAAAAACATTTTTGCGACATACTAACGCCGATGAAGAAATTTTTGACGTCGGCAGGCTTTCTTGCTTTTGCGGGGCTTGTCGCAAAAATAATCGGCGCGGTGTACAAAGTACCGCTCGTCGCGGTGCTCGGAGCCGAGGGCATAGGCGTATACCAATTGGTTTTTCCCGTTTATACCACGCTTCTTACCCTGTCGAGCGGAGGTATTCCGCAGGCGGTATCCCGAAGTACCGCCCGCGCACTTGCAAGCGGGAATATGCGCGACGTCAATCGTATTCTGCGGCTTTCCGTGCTTTCGCTGTCGATCATAGGACTTATCGGGAGCGCGCTTATGGCTGCCTGCGGCAACCTTATAGCGTCGGCGCAGGGCAACGTTTCAGCGTCGCCCGCATACGTCGCGCTTGCTCCGTCGGTCATGATTGTGTCCGTGCTCGCGGCGCTCAGGGGGTGGTGGCAGGGACACGGAAATATGTTTCCCACGGCGATAAGTCAGCTTATCGAACAGGCGGTCAAGCTCGTCGCGGGACTCGGCTTTGCGGCGATTTTTATGCAGTACGGCGTATCTTACGGCGTTCTCGGCGCGACTCTCGGCATAACGGTAAGCGAGCTTGCCGCGCTTATCGTTCTTTGCATCGGATCCGTACCGCGCAAAAAGCGCGCCGCGATAGGCGAACCGTCGCGCACGGGCGAACTGCTTTCGGGAATATACAAGAGCGCGCTGCCCATTTCGTTCGGCGCGCTCGTTATGCCTCTAATTCAGCTCATCGACAGCGTAATGATCGTCAATATCCTCGTTGCGGGCGGTATGGCGACGTCGATAGCCACGTCGCTGTACGGCGCGGCGGGCGCGCCCGTTTCTGCTCTTATCAATCTTCCGACCGTAATCACTGCCGCGGCGGCTTCCGCGCTTATGCCGAAATTTGCGGCGGCGAGTGACGACGAGAAAAAACGTCTTACGGACAAAGGAATGGCTTGCGCGTGCTTTGTGGGGATATGCGGCGCGGCTGCGCTTGCGCTGTTCGCTTCTGACGTCGTAAGCCTGCTTTACGGCGGTTTTACCGAATGGCAGAGCGCAGTCGCCGCTTCGGTACTTCGTCTGTCCGCGCCCGGAGTAATCTACGTATGCGTTATGCAGATAGTCACTACTCGATTGCAAGCCGAAGGCAGAGCGCACGTTCCCGCCGTAAACCTGCTCGTCGGAGGGTGCGTAAAAGCCTCGCTTACGGCGCTTTTGCTTCAGACCGTAGGCGTAGAAGGCAGCGCGATTGCGGGCGTCGCGGCGTATGCGGTAACTCTTGCGCTCGATCTCGCGGCGGGGAATTTCGGAGGGCTTTCAGCGCGTCCATTGCTCGTTTCGGGCGCGGCGGCGACTTTCGGCGTCGCGGCGGTATTGCCGCTGTCTTTCATGCCGCTTTCGGGCGTAGCTTCGTTCGTCATTCGCGCGCTTGCGTTCTGCGCCGCTTGCGCGCTTACCGCGGTAATTTCGTTGCGTACCCGGCGTTTCGGGCGGATTTCCGAAAATTAGCGTGCCTAAAATCGTTATTAAAACTCAAAAGCATTGACAAATCGCGACAATTCTTATATAATTTCAATATGGAGCTTTTTTATGAATTCAATATCGTCGGAATAGTATTTACCGCCATAGTCGGCGTGCTTGCCGTTTCGACGCTTGCCGCGCTTATCCGTTTCGCCGTAGTGAAAAAACCCGTTACGGCAGGAACGAGATTTTTCCGCGTTGCAGATATAATATTGCTCGTGATCCTCGCGCTTGCCTGGTTTGCGTATCTTCTTACGTTTTTCGGGCTGTTCGGTATCGACCTTGCGCGGGGCGGCTCCGATAATGCCGATCTTATAATAAGCATAAACGGCTCGCCTTTATTTACGCTTGCGGGACTCGGCGCGATTGTGAGCACGTTGCACACGATACTTGCGACGATTTTGCTCGGCGTTACGACTTTGCTCGCGGTAGTCGATTTCGTATTGTCGTTTGCGCTCCGTCGCAGGGTGCGTTTCGTCGTCAAGCCTGCGGAAGAAAAGGAAGCGGGCGGCTACGGATACGCGTCGGACGAGAAGCGCGTCGACGACGTTCCCGCGCCGTCGCCCGAAAACGAATTTACCGCGCCCGCGCCCTTACCGACCGAAGAAACGGAAATCGATACGTCGACCGTTTCGCTCGGGGAATGCGAGCAGGTTATAAGCAATGAAGTTATTGCAAACGACGAGCCTGTTATAAATAAAGAGGCCGAGCCCGAAGAAATTGCAAACGACGAGCCGGCTGTAAACGAAGAATTCACCGAAAACGCGCCGTCCGACGAATTTGTTTCGGACGAAATCATATCAGAAGAAGCCGCACCCGAAGAAGTCGTATCTGACGAAATCATGTCCGACGACGTCGCGTCCGAAACCGAACCCGACGATTTCCTGACCGAAACGGAGCGGGAAACGTACGAAACGGAGCGGGAAACCGAGTCCGAAGGGCAGGAAGAAATATTGTTCGAAGAACCGCTCGATCCCGGATTTACGCTCGACGAAAGCGCGGAGGAGCCCGAGCCTGCGACGGCGGAAACGGCGACCGAAGAACCCGAATCGATCTATACGGAAACGGCGACCGAAAATATCGAACCGGTACCGACCGAAGAACCCGACGCAGTCGAAGACAGACCCGAATTTATATTCGATATCGACGAAGATCAGCCCGAAAAAACGTCGGTCGAGGAATACGTAGCGCCCGCGCCCGAACAATCCGAGCCGCAACCTGCATCCGGGAAAGAAAACCCGGCGTATGTTTACGCGCCCGAGAACGCGCCTATGACCGCGCAAACCGTCGCGGACGACGGCGTATCCGTTTCGGAAGTATCGTCCGTACAAAGCGACGACGAGCCGGCTTACGGCTTCGCGGAATACTCCGAGTTCGCGGAAACCGACAGATTGGGCGGACAGGTGTCGGATAAGAAATTCTCGTCCGCGCTTCAGCTTCCCGAGAATTATGAAAACAAGATTCATCCGTCCGAACACAAACACGGTCCGATCGCCGTTCCCATGGCGAAAAAGCCGGCGACGGAAAGAAGCGGATCAACGCCCGAAGTAAAGAAAACGGAAGAAAAACTTGCGGTGCAAATGCCGCCGCTTCCGGTCACGCGTAAACTCGTGATCACGAACAGAATGAACGTTGTAAATATGTTTAACGATTATCTGAACGAAAAGGACAAGAACGAGCGCGATAAGCTCGCGTCGTCCATCGGCAAGATAATTATTAAATAAATCAAAGCAAGAAGGAAGGGAAAAGAAAATGTATCAGATAGGTATCGATATCGGCGGTATGTCGATTAAGGCCGGACTGGTAAGCGACGGACGCATAATATCATGGCGTTCTGTGCCGACTGACACGGATGCGGGCGCGGATAAAATAATCGGCGACATTGCGGCAATGGTCAATCAGCTCAAAGAAGAAGCGGGCGACAAGATAATCACCGGAGTCGGCATAGGATGTCCGGGCGCGGTGAGTTCGAGCACGGGCGTGGTCGATCATGCTTACAACTTAAAATGGGATTACGTTCCGCTCGGCGAAAAAATGCAGAAACTGACGGGCTATCCGACGCGGGTATGCAACGACGCAAACGCGGCGGCGCTCGGTGAAGCGAAGTACGGCGCAGGCAAACGATATAACTCGAGCGTGTTTATTACGATAGGCACGGGTATCGGAAGCGGGATAATCATCGACGGGCGTATGTACGAGGGCAATCAGTCCAAGGGCGCGGAGATCGGTCACGTAGTGATCAAGTCGGGCGGCGAGCCGTGTACTTGCGGCAGACGCGGCTGTTTCGAAGCGTATTCGTCGGCGACCGCGCTTATTCGCGACACGAAACGGGCGATGCTCAAACATCCGGACAGCAAGCTCTGGACGGTCAGTCCCGAAATCGAAAAGGTGACGGGAAAGACGTTGTTCGACGCAATGCTTCTCGAGGACAGAACGGCGAAAAGAGTATTCGATTCTTACATAAAGATGCTCGGCGAAGGACTGTGCAATATAATCAACGCGCTTCGTCCCGAGGCGATCATACTCGGCGGCGGCGTGTGCGCCCAGGGCGACGTGCTCCTCGTGCCGCTTAAGAAATATATAAACAAATACGCCTTCGGCGAAGGTCCGCACGTCGGACTGCACATCGCGTCGCTCAAGAACGACGCGGGCATAATAGGTGCGGCGGCGCTCGTCGCTTGGTCGAACGCCTGATCCGGACGGAAAAATCAAAAAAACAGAATCTTTTAGAATGTGGTTTGTAAGGATTGGAATGTGGATTATATTAGAATATGGATTATAAGGATAAAAAGCAAGGACGATTCCTTGCTTTTTCCGTTTAATATATTTCATTAAGATAAGCATTATACTTTGATAAGCACTATACTTACCGTCATTGCGCGGAGCGAAGCGACAAAGCAATCCGGGAAAGGATGAATAAGAAATAGCCCGGATTGCTTCGGCAGTAGCCTCGCAATGACGAACACCCCCTGGATTGCTTCGGCAGCAGCCTCGCAATGACGAACACCCCCTGGATTGCTTCGGCAGCAACCTTGCAATGACGAGAAAAGACACCCTTACCGTCATTGCGCGGAGCGAAGCGACAAAGCAATCCGGGAAAGGATGAATAAGAAATAGCCCGGATTGCTTCGGCAGTAGCCTCGCAATGACGAACACCCCC
>CANDJX010000104.1 GCA_947385185.1 uncultured Clostridia bacterium | reverse complement strand
GAGATTCCTGTAAGTGACTGGAGTTCAGACGTGTGCTCTTCCGATCTAAGCCGATACCGCTTTCCATTTATCCGTTTCGTCGCTCCGTCCCGCGGCTATCGCGCCGCCCACAAACGCCGCTTCGATAAGTCTGCCCGTTTTAAGCGAATTTATTTCGAACAGACGGTCTGCGTCCTCGCCGACCGTTTGTTCGAACTCCATCGCCTGTCCGCCCACCATTCCGAGAGCGCCCGAGCATACGGCGATCTCGGACAATACGCCGACGTATTTCGGATCGCTTTCGGACGCGCGCGCAAGCAATTCGAACGCCAGATTAAGCAATGCGTCGCCTGCGAGAACGGCTGTAGCTTCGCCGAATTTCTTATGATTCGAGGGGCGTCCGCGTCTGACGTCGTCGTTGTCCATAGAAGGCAGATCGTCGTGTATAAGCGAGTAGGTATGAATACATTCGAGCGCGCACGCGCAAAGAAAATCGCAGTCGTTCGGTACCCGTCCGTAGGCGGACACGACTGAAAGAAACAGCGCGGGGCGGAGTCTTTTACCGCCGCCGAGCAGACTGTAACGCATACTCGAAGAAAGCGTTTCGGGTATATCCGCCGGAACGCACTCGCGGAGCGCGCCGTCGATTTTCGCCGATAATTCGGTATATTCGGTTTTGAAATTCATTTGTCCTCGTCTATTTCGAGCGGTTGCTCGATCAATCTGTCCATCTGCTTTTTAAGCTCGGTTATTCTGCCTTTGGTTTTGCTCAGGCTTTCAAGACATTCTTTCGTCACGGCTATACCTTTTTCGAAAAGCGCTATGCCGTCCTCGACCGATACCCCGTCGGCTTCGAGCTTTTCCAGAATCTTTTCGAGTTCTTCGATTTTTTCGTCAAGCATTATTTGTCACCTTTGCCGTAATTTTTCCGTCGGACATTCTGACCGAAATCTCGTCGCCCGCGCAAAGCCCGCGCACGGAATCGATTTCTTTTCCGTCCTTGCTTATCTTCGCATATCCGCGCGACAGAATTTTGAAAGGACTTACCTTGTCGAGCATCGCCGCAAGTCCGGCTATTTTATCGTTGCTTTTTTCGTAAAGACGCAAAAGTCTGTCGCCCATTCTCGACGCAGCGAACGCCACTTCGGACGCGCGGCGATCCACAGTCATATTGCTCTCGGCGACCACTGCGGAAGCTTTGCGCATTACGTCGCGTTCTCTCGACGCGTACATACCGCTCATCGCCTCGATAAGCCTTTCTCCGAGCCTGCGGACGTAAGCTATTTTATCGCGAATCGGCTCGCAAACGATGTCCGCAGCTATGCTCGGCGTACCCGCGCGTACGGACGCGCAAAGATCGCAAAGCGTATAATCCGTTTCGTGACCGACGGCGCTGACTATCGGAACGGCGCTGTATGCGACCGCCCGTGCCACGGCTTCATCGTTATACGCTTGAAGGTCGTATGCCGAACCGCCGCCGCGCGCTACTATAATTACGTCTATGTCAGACATAGTATTGACGTTTTTTATCGCTTCGGCAATCAAATGCGCGCTTTCCGCACCCTGAACGCGGACGTCGTACAGGCACAGATCGAGATAAGGATTCTTTGATCTTACGACGGAGACAATATCGTGCAGAACAGCGCCGTGCGCGCTTGTAATCAAAGCGACTTTTTTTATTCCGCTCGGCAGCCGGGGGCGGTTTTCGAACAGTCCTTCCCCGCGCAGTTTCTCTTTGAGTTTCAGAAGCTCCAGCAAAAGTTTTCCTTTTCCCGCAGGTTCGATACTCTCTATAACGAAAGAAACTCTGCCCGTTCCGGCATAAAACGTTACGGTACCTACCGCCTCCGCGTTCATTCCTTCCGAAATGCCGTCATGCGCGCCGAAGCTGACGCACGACAACGTACAATCGCCTTCCCTGAGAGTGATGAACGTCCGCGCGCCGTACCGCTTATATTCGTAAACTTCGCCGCAAACCGTTACGTCGTGAAGTACGGTTTCGTCGTCGAACACTCCGCTTATATATTTATTAAGTTGCGATACGGTCAGTTTTCTTTGCATCTGAACGCAGACTCTATAGTATTCTTTATAAGCATGGTAACGGTCATCGGACCCACGCCGCCCGGAACGGGGGTGATGTACGAAGCCTTTTCGATAGCCTGATCGAACGCGACGTCGCCGTACAGCTTGCCGTCGGCTCTGTTCATTCCGACGTCGATCACTATTGCGCCGTCCTTTATCATATCGCCTTTTACGAACTCTTTTATACCTACCGCGGCAACAATTATGTCCGCATTTTTCGTATGCGACTTAAGATCGGCTGTTTTGGAATGGCAGATCGTCACCGTGGCGTTTTCGGCAAGCAGCAGCATAGCGGCAGGTTTGCCGACGATATTGCTCCGTCCTATCACTACGGCGTTCTTGCCCGCGATTCGCTCGCCCGTCGATTTGATCAGTTCGATTATTCCCGCGGGAGTACACGGCTTCGTGCAAGGCAGACCGAGCATTAGTCCGCCGGCGTTCACGGCATGAAAGCCGTCGGCATCCTTTTCGGGCGAAATAAGCGCAAGCATTTTCTTTTCGTCGATACCTTGCGGTAAAGGGAGCTGAACGAGTATTCCGTCTACGTTCGCGTCGCCGTTCAATGCGGCTATCAGTTCGGAAAGCTCGGCTTCTCCGGTTTCTTCGGGAAAATTGTAAGAGAACGACTTGACGCCGACGTCCTCGCACGCTTTAATCTTATTTCGTACATATACTTCGCTTGCGGGATTATTCCCCGCTTTTATAACGGCAAGACCCACTTTACGACCGTATTTGCTTTCGAAACGAGCCGCTTCGGTCTTTAACGATTCCCTGATCGAAAGCGACAACGCTTTTCCGTCGATGATTTTTGCAGACATTTATTTCTCCTTTATTACGGACGCGATGATGCCGTTTACAAACGAATAACTTTTGTCCGTCGAATATTTCTTTGCAAGCTCGGTCGCTTCGTTTGCGCTTACCGCGTCCGGAATATCGTTACGAAAAAGTATTTCGTAAAATGCGACCATGAGTATGGCAAGATCGATCTTATAAATACGATCCACGGCAAACCCCTGACTGTATTCCGCAATCTTTTTCTTCAATGCTTCCGATTCCGAAATTATACCTTTATAAGACGACGTAAGATATTCGGCGTCATCGTCGTTCAGACCGTTCGTAAACAACGACAGCGTAAAACCATCCTCCTCGCCGCGTATGGTATATTCGTATATCAGCTTAAACAGCGAATCTCTTGCCGCCGATCTTCCCATAAATCTTCTCCGTAAAAAAATCCGCGCGTCACGGAGACACGCGGATCGAATTATTTTCCGAGTATGCCTCTGCGATAAGTATATCACAGCGGTCCGGATATTTCAACTTTTTTTATTACTCCGTAGGAATAATTCTTACATTTGTTGCTTTCGCGTCGGTTTCGGTCATGACGATTTGCAATATCTGCGCCGCCTGCGTGCCCGTCATTTCCGTGCAACGCACTATGACGTTGATATTTTCCGTCGTGCTCGTAACTACCGCGTCCTCGAAACCGAGCGATTTGATGAGTCCTTCGAGCACGAGTTCGGTTTCCATGCTTTCGGTCAGAGAGAGCTTTGCGGCTTCTGCCTCGGCTTTAGCTTCCGCCGACGCTTCCGCAGACGCTATTATCTCGTCGTAATACAGCATGGACTGTTCTCTCGACGCGGTGCGATCGACTCTGTACGCCGCAAAGAAATCGGTATACGTAGAGCCTGCGTTCGCGTCGGTGTCGGGATTGGCGGCAGTGAGATTGAGCACGATGTTGAGAACACCGGTAAGCACAAGCAATGCGACCATGCCCGTCAGGATGAAGATCTTCTTTTTCTTGCCTAACATAAATGGATACCCCCGAAAAAAATTTTTAATTCGTTTTGTTGCCTTTCGCCAACACATTGATTTTATTCTCGTCTATTCCGAAATATGACGAAACCGACGAAATCAATTTAAGTTTAACGGACAGATTGTTTCCCCCGTCGCAGATGATGATTACGCCCTCCGGCTTCGGAAACGTTTTACCGTCGTCCGTCGTCGGACCCGACCAGCTCACAAGCACCGTAGCGTCGCCGACGCCGTCTATCTCCGACAGCTTACGTTCGAGTTCCTCAACCACTTCCGTACAATAATCATATTCGTCGTTACCCGATTGTATTCCCGAAATTTGTGTCGAATTACAGGAAGAGCCGAAATAGATCAAAAGCATGACGGCGACGGCGATGACCGCTATCACGATTTCGATATGTTTTACCGATCTGATCTTTTCAAACAGCGAAGCAAGTTTATCTTTGATTTTCACCGACATATATCCTCACTTTATTTTCTTCTATTTCCAGATATTCGGCTACGGCGCGTTTTACGGCAAGCATCGTCACCGAGCTGTCCGCAAATTCGCCGTTAAGTCGGACGCTGACCGAATATACCTCGACCTTTTCCCCGCTCGCGCTACCGTCGATCTCGCACGTCGCGTCGTAACCGTCGTCTTTGAGCGCCTTTTCGAGAGATCTCGCAACGATGGAAAAATACGCTCCGTCCGTAACGCCCAATACGTCCTCGTCATATTCCACCGAACCGTCGAGAACGTTGCACGAGCCGAGATCGACGCCTTTCGACACTATGGACGGGAGCGGAAACACAAGCACGAGCAAAAAGACGTAAGTGCAAGCCGTGCGCACTGTTTTGTGAAGTCTTGTCTTTTCCGTAAGATGAGCGATTATCACTCCGATAAGCCCCGCTCCCGCTACGGATAATATCCACGCCGTCATGGTCATAATACAACGTTCCCCGATGCAAGAATTATCAACATAAATATAAAATACAAAAACGCCGCGCCTGCCATCAACGCGCCCGTAAGCGACACGGTTTTGGCGACTCCGGACAGCATATCGCTCATCAGTTTGTC
>CANDJX010000103.1 GCA_947385185.1 uncultured Clostridia bacterium | reverse complement strand
CGTTGCGATAGGATACGTGCTCGGTAAAGTTTTCCGCACCGAAGCGATATACGACGCGCTCCTGGAAGGATTTCTCAAAACCGACGGCGTGGCGAAAAAAGGCATCAAGGAAAAATATACACTCACGGTCAGACCGGGCTCGCCCGCCGCGAACAAAGAGGTGCACGACCTGTTGCTTCCGTGGAGCACTATAATAACGAACCTCAGCCGCGAAGGCAAAGAGAATATAGTGCCGAGCGGAGAAACGGTACTGCTTGCCGGCGACGTGCTCACAGTCGAAACGGAAACGGACGATCGGGAAGCGACCCTGTCAGAGCTTACGGCGATAGCCGGCAGTCAGGAAGACGTATGACAAAAAACGAAAAATACGCACGAATAACATTGTCCGAAATCATACTAAATTCGACGAATTAAAAATCGAATCCGCACGGATTCGATTTTTTACAATATCGGTTTATTATAACTTTGTTTATTTTACGCGCAATCGGTTGCGCGTTCCTTTTTTGCGGAGAAAAAGCGACGTTACGACAAGCACGGCAGGAAAAACTATAGCGGCGAGTATGCCCCATTTCAGATCGCCCGCAGGTTCGGAAACTACGCCGACGACGGCGGGACCGGCGGCGCAACCTATATCGCCCGCAAGCGCCAGAAGCGCGAACATTACCGTACCGCCGTCGGGCAACGCCTTCGAAGCAGTACTGAACAGCCCGGGCCACAGCACGCCGACCGAGAATCCGCAAACGCCGCAAAATATAAGGTTTATCGCAGGCGACGGAATAAGCGTCATTCCGAGGTACGAAAGCACGCACAGCGCTCCGCTTGCGGTAATCGCGACGCCGACGTCCATGCGCCGGCTGAGCTTCGCGTAGATCATGCGGCTCGAGCCCATAAGAAGCGCGAACATACAAACGCCGAGAACGTCGCCCAAAGTTTTATCGATGCCGAGTCCGGCTTCCGCAAACGCCGAAGCCCATTGCGAAACGGCTTGTTCCGACGCGCCGGCGCAAACCATGAGAAGCATAAGGATCCATATAAATTTTGCAGACAGCGCATTTTTAAGCGTCATTCCGCCGGTTTCCGACCGCGGTTCCGGAACGGGAACGAACAGGAAGAAAAAACCGTTCAGGATCGGAAGGATCGCCCACAAAAGCGAAAGAACGCGCCAGTGCCCCGTGCCGACGGTGGCGAAGAACGCCGTGGAAAGCCCGACGACGAGCAAACAGCCCCAGCAATAAAAAGAATGAAGAAAGCTCATCGAGCCCGCTTTATTGTCCGTCGGGAGCGATTCGACGACAGGGCTTATCAGGACTTCGAGCAGTCCCCCGCCCACCGCGTAAATACAGCCCGAGATCACAAGTCCCGCAAACGGCGGCATGACGAAGGGCAGCACTGTAAGACATACGAGTCCGCAGGCGATAAGCGCGTGCGCCGTCACGGCGCAGAACTTGTATCCTATCTTATCCACGAACTTTGCGGACAACAGATCCACGCAAAGCTGCACGCCGAAATTGACCGTCACGAGCAAAGAGATCATGCCCGAGCCTATCCCGAACCCGTCCATAAAAGTAACGAACAAAAGCGGAACGAACATATTTACGACCGCCTGACATACGTAACCGAGCAATGCGGCGGCAAACGTGCATTTATAAGCCGTTTTCATACCCGAATTATAACATACGCAAGCCGGAATTTCAACTCATTTTAATTTCAGATCCGCGCGTTTCCGGTTATTCCGGACGCGGAGCGTCGTTCTTTTTCGCAAATATATAAAAAATCAAAAAACCACGCCGAAATTTTAGGCAAAATTTATTTTATATGGTATAATGTAAATATGTTCAGGATTTTAATAGTCGAAGACAATCTCAATCTGCAGAAACTGTACTCCGCCATACTCAAAGCGAACGGATACACCACGCTTACGGCGAGCAACGGCGCAGAGGCGCTCGAAGTGCTCAAGCGCGAACACGCCGACCTTATATTGCTCGACGTCATGATGCCCGTCATGGACGGGTACGAACTGACCGACGTGCTTCGTCAGGGCGGAAGCGAAATACCCATTCTCATGGTGACGGCGAAAAGCGAACAGGCGGACAAGCGCGCCGGTTTTCTGGTCGGGATAGACGATTATATGACCAAACCGATCGACGAAGAAGAAATGCTGCTCAGGATAAAAGCGCTTCTGCGCAGATCGAAAATAGTCGCCGAGCATAAACTCATTGTCGGCGACACGACGTTGCACTACGACGACCTGACGGTCGAAAGCGGCAACGAAACGGTAACGCTTCCGAAAAAAGAGTTTTATCTGCTTTACAAACTACTGTCTTACCCCGGGCAGATTTTTACCAAATACCAACTCCTCGACGAAATATGGGGCGTGGAAAGCGAATCGGACAATAATACGCTGAACGTGCATATCAACCGTCTGCGCAACCGTTTCGAAAACAATCCCGATTTCGAAATCGTGACGGTGCGCGGCATAGGCTTCAAAGCCGTGAAGAAAAAAGATGAAAGATAAAAAAGAAAAGACAAAAAAACCGACCAGGTTCCGTCTGCCCGGTCAGTTCTATACGATCACGTTCAGAATAGTGTCGTATATGTTCATACTTATGATCATTACGCTCACTATCGCGCTCGGACTGTTCGCGCTCATGTATTACGGCGGCGTATTCAACGGCGAGGACGGCGAAGCGATGCCCGTCAGTCCCCTGCTCCTCGCGATATTGCTCGTGCTTGTCAGCGCGATCATCGGTTGCGTACTGTCCGTAGCGTTCTACAGCTTGTCTTTCAAAGAACTCAACAACTTCCGCGCAGCCATGCACAAGGTCGCCAAAGGCGATTTTACCGTCACTCTGCCCGACAGCGAGGAAAGCTATATGCAGGAACTGAACGGCGCGTTCAACGCCATGGTGCGGTCGCTCCGCTCGATAGAAACGCTCAAGACAGATTTTATCTCGGACTTTTCTCACGAGTTCAAAACTCCCATCGCGTCGATATGCGGGTTCGCAAAACTGCTTAAAAATCAGAACCTGTCCGAAGAAGAAAAACGCGAATACGCAGACATCATCATAGCGGAATCCGAGCGGCTTTCGAGATTGTCTAAAAACGCGCTGTCGATCAGCAAACTTGAGAACTCGGACGGCGCGATCGAAAAAAAGCCTTACAGACTGGACGAGCAGCTCCGTAAATGCATACTCATGTTTCAGACCGAAGCGGACGGCAAACAAATAGAACTGTCGCTTTCGGGCGAGGACGTGACATTCTACGGCAACGAGGAGCTTCTTCAGCAGTTGTGGATCAACCTCATCGGGAACGCGGTAAAATTCACGCCCGAACGCGGAAGCATATCGATAGACATAGCCGACGAGGAAAACGATGTGCGCGTATCCGTTTCTGATACCGGCTGCGGAATGGACGAGGCGACGAAGAAACGTATATTCGATAAGTTCTGGCAAGCCGATTCCTCGCATACGACCGCGGGAAACGGACTCGGGCTTGCGATCGCGAAAAAAATAGTCGAGCTTTCGGACGGAACGATCGAAGTGGAAAGCGAGCCCGACAAAGGCTCGACGTTCATCGTGACGTTACCCAAAATAGTCCTCGACGAAAAAGAAAAAGATAAAGAAAGAGAAAAGAAAAGCAAAGAAAGATAACAGCCGAACAATAAACGCCGACAATAAACAGTATATTAAAACGCGCCCCGCCCGAATAATTCTAACGCAGAGCGCGTTTTTTCACTGTCGCTTTGTTTTCGGATAACCGCAAAAATACCGGATACTTTCCGGCAATGCAGGTCAAATTCTGCTCTGCATTTTAAGAATACGCGAATAGATCCGCGCAAGCTCGTCCGGGCTTTCCTTCATTCCCGACCTTATCCACGCCATTTCCACCGAAAAAAGGTTGGACAAAAGCATATGTTTATAATAATATCCGACTGCCGACGTATCGCGCACGGGCGAAAGCATATCGAACGCTTTGGAATAGCAATCGAAAAGTAAATGATCGAGTTTCTGACTTACGAACAGCTTTATATAATCCGCATACTTCCTGAAATTCTCGAGCACGGTCACGATGACGTTATACGTCTTAAGTTCGAGCGGACGCTTCGATCTTATCTCGGCAAGCGTATTCTCGAACGCGGTCAGAATAAAGTCCTCTATCGCCTCCTCTTTCGATCCGTAATTTCTGTAAAACCCCATACGGCTCACGCCCGCCTTCTTTATTATCGCGGAAACCGTTATGTCCTCGTAATTCATCGTTTTCATAAGCTCGAGCGTCGCCGTACATATGCATTCGCGCACGAAAAGATTGACTTTATTTGTGTTTGTTTTGTGATACATTTTGCACCTCTTTGTCACAATAGCGTAAAACGACGCTTTTAGGTTTGTATATTTCTTTATGTTATGGTATAATCCGTCGTGTGACAAGTGTAACATATATCGAAAACAAAGTAAAGGAAAGGACAGTACAATGATAAAACTCATAACGGACGGCGCGGCTGACATAACCGCGGAAGAAAGCAAAGCTCTCGGCATCGAAATCATACCGATAAAAGTGACGTTCGACGGAACGGAATATGAAAATATGCCGAACGCCGAATTCTACAGAAAGCTGAAAGCGAGCAAAAAGCTCCCCACTACGTCGCTTATCAACGAAGCGACGTACAAAGAATACATAGAAAAGCACCTGGCGCACGGCGACAGCGTATTCGTCATGTGCCTGTCGAGCGGCTTGTCCGGATCGTTCGGTTGTCTGAAAGCCGCGGCGGAGGAAATAAACTCCGAAAACGTCGCAATATGCGACAGCGAAACCGTAGCGTTCGGATACAGAATACTTGTGATGGAAGCGGCGAAAGAGATCGCGCGCGGCGCAACGCTCGAAAGTCTTGCGGCGACAATCGAAACGCTCAAAACTAAGGTTCGGCTTTTCGCGGTAATAGACAAAGTCAACTATCTCATCAAAGGCGGCAGGCTTTCCATGGCGGCGGGCGTCGCCGTCACCGCGCTGAATATCAAGCCCGTAGTTACCGAGATCGGAAGAGCGTCGTGTAGGGAAAGAGTGTGCTTGTCAGTGTA
>CANDJX010000102.1 GCA_947385185.1 uncultured Clostridia bacterium | reverse complement strand
GTGTTTTCGGAAAGTTTCGCAGGGTTCGCCGTACCGTGCAGAACGGTTTCGTCGGGACGCTCGTAAGAGAACGATTTCGCGTCGGACGAAATCACGCCGCCGACGAACCAATTGTTATAATTCTCGTCGGGAACGGACGTGCTCATGCCCGTAGTGCCGTCCTCGCCTGCGGACTGTCTTGTCCAGGACGAAGGCGTAAAGAGCAGGGCGGGATCGTCGTATTCTTCGATGTTGTTGAACTCTCCGTTGGCTATCGTACCGTTGGTTTCGCTGCGGTCGAACGTTACGCTCTTTCCGCCGCCGCTGTAGTCCGTATATTCTTTTGCCGTGATTTCTTCGATCCGTACGTTATCGAACATCGCGACGCCCGCGGCATTCTCGTTTGCGTTGCCGAGCCAGAGTTCGAGTCTGACGGCATAGTCCGCATAGCTCGAACCTTTGAGATAGAACGAGAGTTCTTTCCAGCCGTTGCGGGACGCATTATCCGAATTGCCTTCGGAAAGCTCGCTTTCCACTCTGAGCTGACCTTTGCCGTAATTCTGTACGTCGGACGCGTCGTTGTTCGGTCCTTTATAGTCGAATCCGGAAATCGCCGCGCTTGCGACCTGTCCGTTTTCGGTCTTGACCCATACGCCTATACGGTAGTTCTTATATCTCGGAACGGTGAAGTAGTCGGTCGCGTATCCGTAATGCGCGGAGGAATAGGGATTGGATTCGCTGTTCCCGGCGTCGAAAGAACTGAATACGAGTATGTTGTCGTTAGTGCCGTTGGGGGAGAAGGGAACGGTATTTTTGATACCGAGATCTTCGTTCAGTCCGTCGAATATTCCGATATTGAAATTGCCGTGACTGTTATCCGTAGCCTGCCAGCCGTTTATACCGTTGTCGAAACTTCCGATTTCGGCGCTTTCGAAGCCCGTTTCGCTTTCACGCATGATCACGCCGGCTTTTACGCTTCCGAATTCCGCGCCGTCGGACGAAGATTTGATCGCAAGATATTCGGAATCGTTTTCGCTGTAGAATATCGAGGTGCCTTCGTCGTTGGTATAATATTTCCGATCGCCCTTGCCGTAAACGAAATCTCGCTCCGTTCCGCATTCCGCCGCTTCGTCGAAGAACGCGTCGGGCGCATACTGATAAGCGGTGACGTGATCGAAGAACGCGTATCCGCTCGTAGTTATTATAGTGCTGTTGGTTTTACCGTTCTGTTCGTATTCGTAATAATCTCCGAGCTGAAGCGAGATCGTTATCGACGAATTGGACATGGTCGAAGTTTCTATAAAGAACGTATACTCTTTCCAACCGTAATTGTTCGCTTCGGTCGGGGTCGCGGTCGTATCCGTTTCAATACCGGCAAACACAAGAGGATTTTTAAGCCCGGTAACTTTTACGTAAGCTCCGGTAAACTCGTCGCTCGAATCGAATACGCCGGTCTTTACCCACGCGCTTATTTTATAATAAGAATTTGCGGTGAGCGAAACGGTCGAGGAAGTATATCCGAACGCCACGCGCGAGCCGTTGGAGTTGATCATGAGCGCATTGGAATCCGAACCTTCGTAATTGTTGTTTCCTCTGCCGAACGGTGAAAGAGGGATATTGCCGTTTTTGAATTCGTCGTAGCGGTCGAGTTTGTATTTTTCGAGATTGGTCGAAACGCTGCCGTTATCCGCCGAATTGAACGCCGTCGGATCGAGATCCACAACGCCGTCTACGGTACTGCCCTCCGGAGTATCGCCGAGCGTCGTCGCCGTCCAGCTGTTCGGCGTAGCGGGCATATCTCCGCTCGATTCGGTGAAGTCGCCGTTCGTAATCGAAACGCTTGTGGGAGCGAACGCGGTCGTTTCGTCCGCGCTTGCAATGCCTGCGGCAGGGAAGCGGGCGAAAGAGAAAGCCGCTGCGAATACCGCGAGGCTCACGATCAGTGCAATCAGTTTTTGTCTTAACGATTTGTGTTTGACTTGCATTAGTTGTTTTCCTTGAATATTAAACCGCGAACGGTTTCATTATAATAGTACTTTTCAAAGCTACACTTCGGCAGTTTGAGAATACATATGCTCATATTATACCTTAAACGCCTGCAATATGCAAACGATTTACGCCCGCAAGCGGAAATTTTTGTGTGATTTTCTACATATAATATATTTGACAAAAGCGGGGATTTGCTCTGCTTATGCGAGGTGAAAATCATGCGGAAGAAAAAAGTTCCGGTCGAAGTATCGACGGGATGCGCGGTAGGCGCGGCGAACGGGCTGCTCGGCGGAGGCGGGGGTATGCTCTGCGTTCCTTTGCTCGAAAAGGCGCTCGGCGAGGAAGTCAAGGTCAGTCATGCGACTACCGTGCTCGTAATACTGCCCGTCTGTATAGCGAGCGCCATAGTATATTGGACAAGCGGTAAGTTCGCTTTGGAGGCGAACGTTCCCGTAATAATCGGGGTCGTTGCGGGCGGCGCGGTCGGTTCCGTGCTTCTTAAAGTCATGCGCGGCAAATTCATAGCCGTGATTTTTGCTCTGCTCATGATAATAGCCGGCGTAAGGATGGCGTTTTGAGCGGGCTGTTTTTCGCGGGGCTCGCGGGCGGCGTAATAGGCGGCATGGGCATGGGCGGCGGCACGCTCTTGATCCCGCTTCTGACGACGTTCTGCGCGTTCGATCAGCATACGGCGCAGGCGGTCAATCTCATAGCGTTCATTCCGATGTCCGTTGTCAGCATAATAATTCATGCAAAGAACGGTTTGCTTCGTCCGCGATACCTGTTGACCGTCGCGCTTCCCGCCGCGGCGGTCGGCGTAGCTGCGTCGCTGCTCGCGTTGAATTTATCAGGCGATACGCTCGGAACGTTTTTCGGTTGGTTTCTGATCGTACTCGGAGCTTTTCAGCTTTATTCGGCGCTTAAAAAGAAAAGCGGAAAGAAAAAATAACCCGTCATTTTCCCGTCGCATACGACATATATTTCAGTATGAACTTTCCGGGCGTCGACTGCGGTAAAATCCGCGGTATGCGGTTTCGACAAGATAACCCTTGTTTCGCCAAAACCGGGCAAACAAACTCGGGAAAATATGTTATAATCGGAGTGTCAATTGAAATTCGTCGTAGCAAGCAAAAAAGCCGTTCTGGGCGTTCTCGTAATCACCGCATTGCTCGTTGCCGCGCTGTTCGCGGTGGGAATGACAGATTCGGAAAGCGTATATCTCGGTAAGAGCCCGCGCCGACTTCCTATCTATTCGGTCGAAACCGAGGAAAAGAAAGTTGCGCTTTCGTTCGACGCGGCATGGGGCGCGGACAAGACGCTCGGGATTCTCGAAATGCTCGAACGTTACGACGCGCGCGCAACGTTTTTCGCCGTCGGAATGTGGGCGGAAAAATATCCGACCGAGCTTAAAGCGCTTTCGGACAGCGGACGGATGGAAATCGGCACGCACAGCAACACGCATCCGGACATGGCGGGAATGTCGGCTTACGATATAAACCTCGAGTTGTCCACGTCCGTATCGCTTATAGAATCCGTGACGGGAAAGAACGTGGAATTATTCCGTCCCCCTTTCGGGTCTTACAGCGACACGCTCATAGAAACCGCCGAGGATAACGGGCTGTTCACTATTCAGTGGGACGTCGATACGCTGGACTGGAAAGGACTTTCCGCGTCCGAAATAGCGGGCAGGGTATTGAACGGCGTCGGTTGCGGAAGTATAGTTCTCATGCACAATAACGGCGAACATACGCTCGAGGCTTTACCCCTCATTCTCGAAGGACTGAAAAACAAAGGCTATTCCTGTGTGACGATAGGCGAGCTAATCTACCGTGAAAATTTCACTATAGATCATACCGGAAGGCAGATAAGGAGTAATTGAATATGACTAACGAAAATCAGACAGTGACGAACAGAGTGTTTATTTACGGCAAAGTGGAATCCGTACCGAAACTCAGTCACGAGATGTACGGCGAAGGGTTTTACGAATTTACCGTAAGCGTCGCGCGGCTGTCCGAACAGCACGATTCCGTCCCCGTTACGGTCTCGCAACGTCTTTTGGTAGGTCGGGACGTAAAACCCGGCGATACGGTGTACATAGAAGGACAATTCAGAAGCTATAACAAACTCGTGGATAACCGTTCGAAGCTCATGCTTACGGTATTCGTCAAAGAATTTCTCGACGAAACGGAGCCTGTCGCGAATCCGAACAGCGTCGAACTGACGGGATATATCTGCAAAGAACCCATATACCGAATGACGCCGCTCAGCCGCGAGATATGCGATCTGCTTATCGCCGTCAACCGCGCGTTCAATAAGTCGGATTATATACCTTGCATAGCGTGGGGAAGAAACGCCCGTTTTTGCCGTCAGCTCCCGGTAGGAACGAAGCTCGATATAGTCGGGCGTATTCAGTCGCGCAATTACGTCAAAAAACTCAGCGATGAGATTAGCGAAACGCGCACGGCGTATGAAATTTCGGTCGGGCGCGTCGATATATCTTCGCTCGTGCAGTCGGAAAAAGGCGACGACGGCATTTCCGAAACGGCTGCGACCGAGGATACGCATGAAGATCTGCATTCCGACAATGCCTGAGCTTACGGTATTGCCCGCACGTATTGCGAGTAAATCAAGCGCGGTGTATCGCGGTATATTATTAGGTCTGAAACCGGAAACGGGCGTGCCGGCGGATAAAATCAGATCCGTCATATCCGTACTTGACCGCAGACGAATAATCACTGAATACTGAAGAATGACAATAACTGAAGAAATGAATTGAGTATTATATATATTTGAGTATTTATATATATTATATAGAAAAGGGAATTTACCGATAGAAAAGAGAATTTGCCAAGACGGACGTCTGAAAGGGTGTTTTGTACCCGTCATTGCGAGGCTATTGCCGAAGCAATCCAAGAGGGGGTGCGTCATTGCGAGGCTATTGCCGAAGCAATCCGGGCAGTATTTTAGTCCGTCATTGCGAGGCTGTTGCCGAAGCAATCCAAGAGGGGGTGCGTCATTGCGAGGCTGTTGCCGAAGCAATCCAGCCTGTTTCTATTCGTTCTTCTCTGGATTGCCTTGTCGCTTCGCTCCGCGCAATGACGGGAAGGGCGTTTTCACTTCGTCATTGCGAGGCTGTTGCCGAAGCAATCCAAGAGGGGGTGCGTCATTGCGAGGCTATTGCCGAAGCAAT
>CANDJX010000101.1 GCA_947385185.1 uncultured Clostridia bacterium | reverse complement strand
CACTGACAAGCACACTCTTTCCCTACACGACGCTCTTCCGATCTCCCCCATTTTTCGTTCAACCCGCAAGCCTCGGCTTCCGCGCCGCTTCCGAGACGGTAAGCATCGATATGCACAAGCGTAAGTTTGTCGCCGGAATACTCGCAACAGAGCGTAAACGTCGGGCTTTTTACGTCGCCCGAAACGCCGAGCGCTCTTGCGACGCCTTTTGCGAACACGGTTTTTCCCGCGCCGAGATCGCCCGAAAGCAAAACGATTTCGCCTCCGTTAAATCCCGAAGCCAGTTCCGCCGCCGCGTTTTCGGTATCCTCGGCGCTTGTTGTTTCTACGGTTTTCCGCATACCGATATTATACACCGTACCGCTTTTCTTTGCAAGCGTTTTGCGCTTTATATGTTGCGCGGTCAACCATTTCAACACGTTGGACATACGTTTATACAGCAAAAACGTAAGCACGGACACCGAAGCGGCTTTTATGGCATTGAACGCGAGTACGAACGGCCACAGCGCCGCAAACGCTTCGCCCGCCGTCATACCGAGATATTTCGCGAACAACGGGAAAGTTATGAACCTGTTGCAGATAAGCGCGGCGGCGATCTGACACACGCAGCCTATGCCCATTCCGATCCCGACCCAGGGTATGCCCTTTTTATAACGGTACAGGATACTCGGAACGAGTACGAACGCCGTCGTCATAATAAAGTTCGCTATTTCGCCCACTCCGCCCGTACTCGGCTTCGTCGGCCATATGAGCAGCTGCTTTATTCCTTCTATCGCGATCGCGCCCGGCGCGCCGAACAGATAACCGCCGAGCATGGTCGCGATATTGGAAAAGTCGAGTTTCAAAAACGACGCCGCGGGAAAAATGGGGAATTCGAGCCAACTCAATCCGTAACCGACCGCCGCGAGCACCGCTAACGTAGTCATCGTACGCGTCGTGAAAAATTTTCTTTCTTTGCTTTTTTCGCGCATAATAAAACCGCTCCTTGATTTACTCGAGGGGCGGTCTGAAATTTCCGAGTCTGTCGGCTCGCCGAAAATTACGCTTTATATCATCCGGACTATACCGTCGGTCGGGGAATTTCACCCCGTCGGGTCTTTCGACTTCGCGGACTTTAACCGCCGGTGAGGAATTTCACCCCGCCCCTAAAGCTGTAATATACATATATTACTACCGCGGCTTAACGTTTGTCAACCGTTTTGCGCGAGTTTATCGGCTCCGTCTTTCTTTTCCAAGCCGAGTTTTTTGAAAATCATGGGCGCGAACAGCGACATCCATGCTCCGAGCAGGAAGAAACGGGCGAACCCGTAGAGAAGATATACCGTATCGTCCCAGTAAAACGCGTAACGAAGCCCGAAATAAATCGCCGCCGCGCCGGCTACGCCTATCAGTAATTTGAGTATATTCTGCCTGACGGTCGCGCGCTCGTTGAAACCGATATATTTCTTATCCGCATAGTACCCTATGTATACGCTCGCCATTACGCCTGTTATTTCGAGTATATGTTTGCGCGTTTCGCCGTCCACGGGGATCAGACAAACGACGATCGTGGCGATTACCGCCAACGGCAGACCGACGTAACCTATGCGTTCTTCCCCGTCCCCGAGAAAACCGTAGAGGAAGGAGAACAGGAATACCATACCGCACGCAAGCGCCGCGGAAATGACGACGTCGGTAAAATAATGCTGACCGAGGAAAAGCCGCGTGAACATGACAAGAAGGGTCACGCCTATACCGACGGGCAGGAAAATTTTGAGCTTGTCCTTAAACGACGTGCAAGCGAGAGTGGAAAGCGTCGCGATATTGTTCGTGTGTCCGCTCGGGAACGAATAACCGCCCGTATCGCCGTATATTGACCTGACTCTGTCCGGATATGCCGTATAAGGTCTGGGACGGCAAACGACGGCTTTGATAATGATATTGACCGCGCTGCTTAAAAAATAGACGTTTAGGAATTTGAACCCCGTCTTTTTCGACACGCACCAGTATATAAACGCCATGACCGCAACGACGCACAGTTCGTCGCCGAGGTACGTCAAGCCGAAAAACAGCGCGTCCGTAAAGCCGTTTGACATCTTCTGCAAGCCGTGTATGAGATCCGCTTCCCATTCCATCAGTCGTTACCTCCGATCTTTTCGAAATTCGCGCCGTCCGCCCACAGCCTTTCGAGATGATAATACTCCCGCGTTTCCTCGTGAAAAACGTGAAGTATAACGCTTCCGTAATCGACGGCTATCCACTTCGCTTCGGAAAAGCCGTCGCGGCGGAGAGGCTCCACGCCGTAATCTTTGGACAGCTTTTCGTCCACGTTATCCGCAAGCGATTTCACCGCGGTGGTCGATCTGCCGCTCGCTATAACGAAATAATCGGCAATGATCGATTTTTCGGACAAGTCGATGATAACAACGTCGCGCGCTTTTTTTTCGTCGAGGATCCCGGCTATTTTTTTCGCAAGCGCGTATGCGTCGCTTTTTGTAGATTTCATTTATTTATTCTCCTTGATGTTTGCAATAATATTCATACGCTTCGAGCGTCGCCGGATATATATCGCCGCCTATATACCAGACCGAATTTTCGAGCGCGGCTTTAAGTCCGTCGTCTATGCTCTTTTCGGTCGCCGCGCGAATTCGCCCGACGCCGTCGAAATTACGGAGCGGTTCTATATAATCGGCGAGATATACTATTTTTTCCAGCGGCGTCATGCGCGGTCTGCCCGTAGTATGCCACCGCACCGCTTCTATTATTTCCGCGTCGGTTATTCCGAGGATCTGCGCAAGAATTTCCGCGCCTATTTCTGCGTGACGAACGGGAAGCGGCATTCCGTCTATCCGTCCGTCGAAGTTTACGCCCATGGCTTCCGCCTGTTCTTTCGTGACGTACTTCCCTACGTCGTGCAGGAGCAACGCCGTAGTCGCTTTCGCCACGTCGACGCACGCGCGCTTGGCAAGCTTCACGCCGCACAGAGCGGCGGAAAAAGAATGATCTATGCGCGATTGTTTCATTCCGAACCGTGCGTAAACGCCCCGGACGTAAGCATACTCGCCGTAAAGACCCTTTTCCGTAATATACGCGGCGATCCCGGGCGTCAAAAACATATCCGGCTTTTCCATGGCGACGGAAATGCGCACTTCGGACGAAGAACCGTCCCCGCCCGTAAAATCGGCGATCTCGTATCTGCCGCCCGTAACGCGACGGAGTTTTTCGGTAAGCGTGCGGTCAAGAGGATAAGACGGGCGCGGCACGACGTACAGCGTCGCAAGGCTACGGATGATATCCGTCCTTTTCCATTTGTCGAGTTCGGCAATCATTTCGCTTCCCACGGCGAAATACAGATTTTCGCAGGCAAAACGTTCGAGAGTGAGGTAAGTGTAATTCGTCCCCTTCGATTCGAGCTCGTAAGTCGACACCTCGACGGACGGAACATGCTTAAGCGCCGTCGACAGCATTTCCAGCCGCATCTCCGCCGTCGCGCCCGTACGCGTCTTGAACGGCGAAATTTTGCAAGGCATAACAATAACCCTGTCGAAGCGCTCGGCAAGACGCTCTGTTATTCCGATATGCGCGGCGGTCACAGGGTCGAACGAACCGCCGAAAATCACGGTTTTATTCGTAGTATTCAAATTCGACGTCCATTATACGGACGGTGTCGCCGTCCTTCGCGCCCGCTTTCCTGAGCGCTTTGTCCACGCCGCTTTCTTTTATGCGACGCTGAAAATATTGCATACTGTCGTAATTGTCAAGCACGACGTTGCGCGCAAGCTCGTCTATCATACCGCCGAATACTTCGAAACCGTCGTCGGTACGCACGACCTCGAAGCCCTCTTTGTCCGGCGCGGCGAACTCGAAAGGTTCGTACTCGAGCGGTTTGATCTCGGGCAGTTTTTTAAGCTCGAAATACATGGTTTTTATCAGTTCATCCACGCCGCTGTGAAGCGCCGCACTCATAAGTATGACGTCGCGCCCGCTTTCGGCTTTGATTTTGTCCGCGACCGAAAATTCGGTAAGCATATCGACTTTGTTAAGTACGACGATCTGAGGCTTATCCGCAAGCGCGGGATCGTAACCGACAAGCTCGCGATTGATCGCTTTATAATCCTCGACCGGATCCCTGCCCTCGCTTCCGCTCGCGTCGATGACGTGAACGAGAAGTCTGGTGCGCTCGATGTGTCTTAAGAAATCGTGACCGAGCCCCGCGCCTTCGCTCGCGCCGTCGATAAGCCCGGGAATGTCCGCCACGACGAACGTATCGTCGTATGCCGAAACCATTCCGAGATTTGGCGAAAGCGTCGTAAAGTGATAGGACGCGATCTTCGGTCTTGCCGCGCTTATTACCGAAAGTATGGTGGATTTTCCGACGTTGGGATAACCTATAAGCCCGACGTCGGCGATCGTCTTGAGTTCGAGCGTAACGGCGTGTTCGAGCGTTTTTTCGCCAGACTGCGAAAAATGCGGCGCCTGACGACGGGATGACTTGAAAAACGCGTTGCCTTTGCCGCCGTTTCCGCCTGCGGCGACGTATACCGTCATACCGTCCGAGAACATATCCGCGATCACGCTGCCCGATTCGGCGTCGCGTATGACCGTGCCGACGGGCACGTCGATGACGAGATCCTTGCCCTTCTTTCCCGCCGAATATCTCGACTTTCCCGACTCGCCGTTCTCCGCGGCGAAGTGCTGGGAGAATTTGAAGTCGGCGAGAGTGGATTTGTTTTTTACCGCGCGGAAGCCTATACGACCGCCCGCGCCGCCGTTGCCGCCGTCCGGTCCGCCGTTGCTTACGTATTTTTCGGTATAGAACGACGTGCAACCGTTGCCGCCGTCGCCCGATTTTATATAAATTTTCGCTTTATCTATAAACATATCGTTCCCCTTTACTCTTTCCCGTATTTGCAATAATCGTACAACGAACATGCACCGCACTCCGGACGCTGACTGTGACAGCGATATCTGCCGTGAAAAATAAGCAGATGATGCGCTACGCTTCTGTCGTCCTCGTCGAACGCCGCCATAAGATCTTTTTCCACGCCCTCCGGCGTAGGCTTGTCCGACAAACCGAGCCGGTGCGCGGTTCTGAACACGTGCGTATCGACGGCGATCGTAGACTCGCCGAAAGCGACGGCAAGCACTACGTTGGCAGTCTTGCGTCCGACGCCGCGGAGAGTAAGCAACTCATCCATGGTGCGCGGAACTAGATCGGAAGAGCGTCGTGTAGGGAAAGAGTGTGCTTGTCAGTGT
>CANDJX010000100.1 GCA_947385185.1 uncultured Clostridia bacterium | reverse complement strand
TACACTGACAAGCACACTCTTTCCCTACACGACGCTCTTCCGATCTCAAAACGTCGCGCGTATGTATAAATTCACTCGAGCTCATAAGACGCGTCGGAGAAAACGAATATTTATTCGGAATGGATTGTTCGGCGGGGACGTACGTCAGAAGCGTTTGCCGCGATCTTGCGGAAAGGCTGGGGTCGCTTGCCGTAATGACGTCGATCAAACGCACGCGGTGCGGGGATTTTTATTCGTCGCAGTCCGTGCGCCCGGAAGATCTGACCGCCGACGATATAATACCGTTATCCGTCGCGCTTGCCGCGTTGCCGAAGTACGAGGCGGCGGACACGTTTTATAAAAAAGCAACGAACGGCGTTTCGTTCGACGCGGGTGACGCTCCGACCGGGAAGTTCGTATTGTATTGCAGAGGCGAATTGCTCGGTATCGCGTCGCGGGGGAATGGGGGGATCGGAATAACGACCTGGTTGAAAGAGGACTGATTGCACATGATCGAATCATTGGAATTCGGAAAACCTTTCGTCGGAGAAATTTCGGTAGCCTTAGGCAATTTCGACGGCGTTCATCTCGGACACAGAACGCTCCTGGACGAAGTCTGTCGACTTTCGTCGGAGCATAATACTGCCGCTTGCGTTTTGACGTTTGCGGACAATCTGCTCGGGAAAGAATCCATTTACGACTTTACGGAGAAAAAGCGACTGCTCGGAGAGTGCGGAGCGAATCTGTGCATCATGCTTTATTTTTGCCGCGTTTCACAAATCAAGGGTCGTGAATTTTTTGCAAAACTTACGGAATCGTATCGTATTCGCGATATTGTTTGCGGCGAAAACTATACGTTCGGTTCGGACAGATGCGACGTAACGACGCTTGCCGAATTATGCAAACAAAACAATATCGCGCTTAAGGTAATGCCGCTCGTCGATTTCGAAAGCGTGCGCGTATCGAGCACGGCGATCAGAACGTTTCTCAGGACGGGAAACGTCGATATGGCGGGGAAACTGCTCGGAATGAAGTATCATATCCGCGGTCGTATAGTTGCCGGCGACGGACGCGGACGCGGTATCGGCATACCGACTCTCAATCTCGATCTTCCGATAGGAATGATGGAGATCAAAAGAGGCGTATACGGAACGTATGCCGAGCTTGACGGCAAAATGTACAGAGCGGTCACCAACTACGGTCCGCGCCCCACTTTTTTGCAGAATAAATTCGCGATCGAAACAAACATTCTCGATTATTCGTCCGAAAGAGTGCTCGGCAGCGAACTGACGGTTCATTTTCATAAATATCTCCGTCCGATAACGAAATTCGCAACGGCGGAAGAATTGGTGACTACGATAAAAAAAGATAAGGAGTGGACCGATATATGTTGAGAATAGGTCCGAGCGGAAATTCGCTCTCGTTTTACGCCGAGGGACATACGCGCACCAAGGAAGCGGCGGAATGGATCGCCGGGCGCGGTCTGAACGCGTTCGAATATTCTTTCGGTCGCGGCGTGAATATCAAAGCGGAATCGGCGCTGGAGATCGGAGCGGAGTTCGGGCGTTTCGGTGTGGAAATCAGTTCTCATGCTCCGTACTATACGAATTTCGCGAATCCGGACGAAGAAATGATCGAAAAGTCTTTCGGCTACGTAAGAAGTTCGATCATGGCGGAACATTTATTCGGCGGCAAACGCACCGTATTTCATCCGGCTTCGTGCGGGAAATCCGAACGCCGCGAAGCGATGGAAAGAGCGAAACGCAATATTGCGCGGCTTATGGAAAATTTATCCGACCTCGGATTCGACTTCATACTTTGTCCCGAAACGATGGGAAAAATAAATCAGATAGGGACTGTCGAGGAGGTCGTAGATTTCTGTACTCTCGATAAAAGGCTGTATCCGTGTTTCGATTTCGGGCATATCAATTCGTATACCCTCGGCGGTATAAAAGGGTATGACGACTATAAGAGAATTATCGATTATACCGCGGACGTGCTCGGCGACGAAAAAACAAGGAATATGCACGTGCATTTTTCCAAGATTATGTACGGAAATAAGGGAGAACTCAAACATCTTACGTTTGCGGACGAAAAATACGGACCCGAATTCGACGGGTTTGCAAAACTCATTAACGACTATAAACTGACGCCGTATATCGTGTGCGAATCCGACGGCACGATGGCTGAAGATGCGGCGATAATGCGCGACATGATCGCGATTGCGGAGAATTGATTATGTATCATAAGTTATTTGAAAAATACGATGCGTTGATTATCACAAGCCCGAGCAACAGGTTCTATTTTACCGGCTTCGACAGTTCGTTCGGCGCGCTGCTGCTGACGGAGAATAAAAAATATCTGTTTACCGACTTCCGTTATGCCATTGCGGCTAAAACTGCGGTCGAGGATTTCGAGATAATAATCACGGATGCGGATCATTTGTTTAACCGCATTGCAAAAATTTGCGCCGAGCATAAATTCTCGTCTTTGGGCTACGAGGACGAATCCGTGAGCGTGGCGACGCATCGACAGATGAAAAAGGAGTTCGGCGAGTTCGAGTTAAAGTCCGTAGGATCCGAACTTACGGAGCTTCGCATAGTCAAAACCGACGAAGAAATAGCGAAAATCAGATCGGCGCAGGCTATTACGGAAGCCGCGATCGCCAAAGCGCTTGCGTCGGTGAAATCCGGAATGACGGAACGCGAACTCAATGCCGAAATATCTTACCGGTTTTTAATGCACGGCGCGGACGGATTCGCGTTCGACAATATCGTCGCTTTCGGAGAGAACGCCGCCGATTGCCATCACGTTCCCGGCAACAGAAAACTCGGGAAAGGGGATATTATTCTTCTCGACACGGGCGCAATGAAAAACGGTTATTGTTCGGATATGACGCGTACTTTCTGCTTCGGAGAGCCGAGTTCGCGTATCAACGACCTGTACCTGCTCGTGCTGTCGACGCAGCAATACGTTCTCAAGCATCTCAAGGCGGGTATGACGGGTAAAGAGGCGGACGATATGGCTCGCGAGTTCTTCCGCGCAAACGGTTACGATAAGGAGTTCGGGCATTCGCTCGGTCACGGCGTAGGTATCGATATACACGAGCTGCCCGTGCTTGCGTCGCGCAACGATCTTCCTTTGCCCGAAAACGCGGTCGTAACGGTCGAACCCGGGCTTTATATCGAGGGATTGGGCGGAATACGGATAGAAGATATGGTCGTAATTAAAAAAGACGGTATAGAGAACTTGACAAATTACGCCAAAACGCTTATAATATAAAAAACCTCATTTTTTACCGAATAAATCTAAGGAGCATTTTATGGTAGCAGGCGATTTCAGAAAAGGCACTACGTTTGAAAAAGACGGAAAAGTATTCCGCGTAGTGGATTTCCAACACGTAAAGCCGGGTAAAGGTTCGGCTTTTGTCAGAACAAAGTATAAGAACGTTGTGACCGGGCAGGTGCTCGAGGAATCGTTCAACCCGACGGAAAAATTCCTCGACGCCAAGATTGAAACTCACGACTATCAGTTTCTTTATGCCGACGACGATTTTTGTCATTTCATGGAGCCCGAAACTTTCGAGCAGATCGATATAAACATAGACGAGTGCCGCGATGCGCTCCAGTATATCATTCCCGAAATGATGGTTTCCATTCAGTCGTATAAAGGCGTTCCTTTCAGCGTAGAACCGCCTAACTTCGTTGAGCTTACCATTGCCGAAACCGAACCGGGCATACAGGGCGATACGTCCAAAGCGGGGAATAAACCCGCTACGCTCGAAACGGGTGCGGCGATACAGGTGCCGCTGTTCATCAATATCGGCGATAAAATCCGCGTCGATACGAGAACGGGTATCTATATGTCGAGAATAAAATAATCACGGCAATTTATTTAAGTGCCGGAGGCAGATATGTCTCCGGCACTTTTTTTGTCGAAAGGTCATAGCCTGCTTTTGCCGCCAATATAATGTGATATGTTCGATGTCGTGCGCTTAAAAAAACTGTTGCCGCCCACGGTATATAACTCGGTTGCGGACAACCTCGATGCGGAAAAACTGCAGGAAATCAGGCTCAGAGCCGAAAAACCCGTGTGCGTGCGCTACAATAACAAATCGGTCTATCTGACCGAGAAAGGGGTGTCGTCGTCTTACGCGCACGCTTTGAGCGTAAGCGCCGAGGATATTCGCAACGTCGTGGTAGCGGCGTCTGAACATTCGGTCTATGCGTATAACGACGATATAATACGCGGCTATATTACGCTGTCGGACGGATTGCGTCTCGGGGTGTGCGGAGAGGTCGTTACAGACGGCGGAAAGATTCTGACCGTAAAAAACTATAGCTCGCTCAATCTGCGCATTCCGCATGAAATCAAGGGCTGCGCGTCGTGTATTATGCATGACATAGTATCGAATTTCTGCCGCGTGCTTATCGTTTCGCCTCCCGGCGCCGGTAAAACCACTATGCTTCGCGATATTGCACGTCAGTTATCCGAACTCGCCGATGCGCCGAATGTCCTGATCGCGGACGAGCGGGGCGAGATCGCGTGCGCGTCGGGCGGCGTGGGCGGTATGGACGTGGGAATAAGATCGGACGTAATAACCGGCAGCACCAAGTCGCACGCTTTCGAATGCGCGGTCAGAAGTATGCGACCGGACGTGATCGTAACCGACGAGATTTTCGGAGAGAAAGATATAGATATATTGCGGGAAGCAGTCGGTTGCGGAATCGCCGTGATAGCGTCGGCGCATTCGTCCTCGCCGGATATGTTCCGTCGCCGGTCCATCGCCGGCGAAATGGTGCGTTACGGTCTGTTCGAGCGCTATTATTTTTTGTCCGAAGATTTCGGAGCGGGGCACGTCGCGGAAATCTGCGATTCGTCCCTGAACAAAGTTTATGTCGGATAAACTGTTGCTTTGCATGATCCTTACCGTATCGTGTACTCTTGCGGGATTTGCGATAGGAAGATACTATAAGGTAAGGAAAGAGTATTTTTCCGAACTGGATAATCTTTTACTGCGTTTTTCTTCCAATTTGACTTTTTCGCTCGATACCGTGCCCAAAGTGCTTTCGTCGTATGAAACGAAGTCTACGCTTCTTTCCGGGCAGCTCTCCGCAGCGGTCGGCAATATGTCGGGAGAAAAAAAGAAATTGCCGTCGGGTTATTTATCGAAAAACGAATTCGCGTTCGTGGAAGATATGTTCGGATCGCTCGGGACGTATAACTCGATTGCGGAAAAAAACGCGAACGAGAATAACAGGCTAAGGCTGAAAGAATATCGGGAGGCATCGGAAAGTAAGT
>CANDJX010000099.1 GCA_947385185.1 uncultured Clostridia bacterium | reverse complement strand
CACTCTTTCCCTACACGACGCTCTTCCGATCTCACGCAGGAAACGGCGGGCAGGCGCGAGCATTTTTCGGATGCCGAAACGGTCAGGGAGTTACTGAAATGATAAGAGTGCTTATAGGCTTTATACTGTCTTTGATGCTTTCCGCGGCGCTTATGCCTTTCGTAATAAAAATTGCGGACAGGCTCAAAGCGAAACAACCGATACTTCACTATGTGGAAAGTCATTCCGTCAAGAGCGGTACGCCGACTATGGGCGGAATGGGAATAATCCTTGCGGCGGCGGTTCCGTTCGCCATGCTGCTACGCGGCGACGGATCGACTGCGCTCGTTTGCCTTATCGTGACCGCAGGCTACGGCATAATAGGCTTTACCGACGATTTTCTCAAAGTCCATTTCAAAAGGAACGAAGGGCTGTGCGCAGGGTGGAAGCTCGCGCTTCAGTTCGTCATAGCGTGTCTGATTTCGGCTTATGCGTTTTTCGGTACGGCTACCGGCGGACAAGTCTATCTGCCGTTCGTGAACGTCAAAGCGGATCTTTCTTTTTTTGCGCTTTTTTATTATGTGTTCATCTTTCACGCTTTTACGAACGCGGTCAACCTGACCGACGGTCTGGACGGACTTGCGGGCGGAGTTACGACGATCTTTCTCGTATGTTTTGCCGTGTTGATTATGATCGTGTGCGCGTTCGCGCCCGCGGATATTCAGACGAACGAACTGCTCCTTATCGCTTGCTTTATAGGCGCGATAGGCGGGTTCTTATGCTATAACCGCTATCCCGCGCGCATATTCATGGGCGATACGGGTTCGCTTGCCATAGGCGGGCTTCTTGCTTCGCTTTCCGTTCTGACCGGGCTGTCGCTGTCCGCTGCGATAATCGGCGTAATGTACGTGGCAAGCGCGGTTTCGGTAATTCTTCAGGTCGCGTATTACAAGATGACGAAAAAACGTATCTTCCTTATGGCGCCGCTTCATCATCATTTCGAGAAAAAAGGCGTGCATGAAAACCATATAGTGACCGCATATAAAGCCGTTACCGCCGTCGTCGGCGCAGGCGTGATTTTACTTTCTCTTATATTTACGAATATATAGAACGCATATTAGCGTCGGCACGAACATAATATTTATTATGATTTTTGCGGGACGCGGACTGATAATAGGGAGCGGAGTGAGCGGGCGCGGCGCGGAGTATGCGCTCGGAAAGCTCGGCGTCTCTTGTACTGTGACCGATACGGAGTTTTTGCCGCCCGACATGGCGGAATACGATTTTGTTATCGTAAGCCCGGGAGTGAAGCACAGTCACCCCATATATAAATACGCTCGCATGCACGACCTTCCGCTTTACGGCGAGATCGGTCTTGCCGCAATTGTAAATACCGCGCCCGTCATAGGCGTGACCGGAACGAACGGCAAGACTACTACCGTGGGAATGCTCGGCAATATATACGCGGCGGCGGGAATAAAAACGGTCGTATGCGGAAACGTAGGGCGGTCGTTTGCCGCCGCTGCCGCCGACGGCGGCTACGAGAGAGCGATCGTCGAACTTTCGAGCTTTCAGCTCTTGCAGGCAGCGCCTCTCAAAGTGCATATTGCCTGCATTACGAATATCGCCGAAGATCATCTCGATTATCACGGCAGTATGCTCGAATACCGTCACGCCAAACTTCATATCGCCGATCGACAGACGAGCGACGATTATCTGATCGTGCCGAAAAAATTCAACCTTGTGGGAATGAGCGGAAATTCGACTTTGCTCTATAACGGTAAGGATTGCTATGAAAAGGAAGGGAAACTGTACGTCATGGGCGCGCCTATCATGCGCACGGGCGAGCTTTCGGTCGGCGGGAAGCACAATGTTGAAAACGCGCTCAATGCGGCGCTTGCCGCGTACGTGGACGGCGTAAAACCCGAAGCCATCGCGAAAGGTCTGGCTTCTTTCGTTCCCGACAGTCACAGAATCGCGCTTGTCGGAGAATATAACGGCACGGCGTTTTACGACGATTCCAAGGGCACGAACATTGCCGCGACTCTTGCTGCGGCGGAATGCATGAAAGGGTCTACCGCGCTTATAGTGGGCGGTAGCGACAAAGGATACGATTACGATAATTTATTCCGCGGATTGCCCGATCGCGTCAGAGCGGTGCTCGTAGTCGGAGCCAATTGCGCGAAAATTCTCGATTGCGCCGCGCGCATGGGGTATAATCGCATAGTGCCGTGCATGGATCTTGCGGAAGCCGTATCCGCGGCGTCGGCGGGCGGTTTCGACAACGTCTTGTTTTCGCCCGCGTCGGCGAGCTTCGACAGATATAAAAACTATAAAGAGCGGGGTGAGGCCTTTGAACGTGAAGTCAAAAAACTTTTCGGTTCGGTCTGATCGCTCCGGACATTACGACGTTCCGTTGCTCGTCGTTACCGTCGCGCTGTTTGCGTTCGGCGTTCTTATGGTGTATTCGGCGTCGATGTACAATGCCGAACTGAATTACGGAAATCGGTTCTTTTTTATGTACAAGCAGATTTTCGGCGTTATAGCCGGTCTGATTTCCATGGTCGGCATGACGCTCCTCGATTATCACAGGCTTGACAAGTTGAGATACGTGATTCTCGGCATAAGCGTTGCGCTTCTCGCGCTTGTCCTTATCCCGGGCATAGGCGTGGAAAATTACGGCGCGCGGCGTTGGCTCAATCTCGGTTTCATTACTCTTCAGTCGAGCGAAGTCGCAAAAGTCGGATACGTCGTTTTCGCGGCGGCATATATGTCGCGCCACTATAAAAAAATGACGACGGTCAAAGGCATACTTCCTCTGATCGCCGTCGGCGGAGTGATATGTTTGTTGATTATGCTCGAGCCTAATATGTCGGTCACGATGTGCGTCGCGTTTCTTATGCTTACGCTCATGGTGATAGGCGGAATGCGCGTCGGGCATCTTATTGCCATAATAATCCCGCTTGCCGCCGCGGTAGTCGTCATGATCGCAGCCGAACCTTACAGACTTGCAAGGCTGTTCGCATTCCTCGATCCGTGGGCGTCGCCCCTCGACGAGGGGTATCAGCTGTTGCAATCGTTTTACAGCCTCGGAAGCGGGGGATTATTCGGCGTCGGGCTTTTCAATTCGCGGCAGAAATATATGTTCCTCCCGTTTTCGGAAAGCGATTTCATATTTTCGATAATCGGCGAAGAATTCGGATTCGTCGGTTGCATTCTGATCATCGCCGCATTCGTCTTTATGATATACAGGCTCGTGGTTATCGCGCAGAACGCCGCAGACCGATTCGGTTGTTATCTGTCTGCCGGCATGGCGGCGCTTATAGGCATTCAGGTCCTTATAAACATAGCCGTCGTCACGGGCAGCATACCTCCGACAGGCATTCCGCTCCCTTTCATCAGCGCGGGGTCGAGTTCACTTATGGTCTTCGGCGCCGGAATCGGAATGTGCCAGTCCGTCAGTCTCCGAAGCCACGCTTCCGTCCGCGCTTTGCTCGTTCGCGTCTGAAGCGGCGGGCGCGCGCCTGTTTGCGGCGGATACGTCGACCATGAGTTTGTCGAACGTTTTGCTCGACAAAAGCGCGAGGGAAGCCGCAACGGCGATAGCCCAGTCGATAAGACAGAATGAGTTATACCCGAAACTGAATCCGACGACGTATCCGATCGGCGCGGGACCGTACCACAGATCCCAGAAAATTATTCCGGACAGTATGTGACTTGTATAACGAATGATAATATATATCGTCAGACCGATATAATATCCGTAATGCGACAGAAGCGCGAAACGTTTGCTTCCCGTCGCCGTTTTGTGCTTCGCTGGATTGTAGGCGAACGCCCCCGCAAGACTGAGCGAAAAATAAGGTATTACGTAGTCGAGCAACATACTCCAGGGACTTACTATGTACGGCCCCTGCGTGAGTTGAAGCAACATAAACGCCGTACATATTATCGCGCCCTTACGGAAGCCGAAATAATAGCAATATACGGTCACGGGCAGAATGGACGCGAAAGTGATCGTGCCGCCGAGATTGAGCGATATGCCTATAAACGACAGTACGTAAGACATCGCGAGGCACACGGCGCCGTATACGAGATCTTTGGTGGTGAACGCGAATTTCTCGCCCGTTCTTTTCGTCTGCAATATCGAATAGATTACGATAGGAGCGACGATTATCGCTACGACGGCGAGAAGTACGAGCACCATCAGCCAGGCGGGAATATCGACCCCGTCGAATCCGAAGCTCGGCGTACTGAACTCGGGCGAAACGTCGATCGAAGGGAGGGTTTCTTCCTCAAACATTACGGATGTATTGAACATATCCGTTTTCTCCTTCGGGAAAAACAAAAAACCGTTCTTTCAGGGAACGGTCGATTGTATGCGAAAAATTTACAATCCTGCTTTCCCTACGCGGGTATTAACCCACAGGTTCAAAGGGACTTTTGCGTAAAGCCGCAAATTCTCAGCCGTCGCATTCGACAGCGCCCCTAAGCTACGAATATTTTATACGTTTACGTTTTATATGTCAAGCGTTTGGCTTGCGCTTTTTTTCTTTTTGTTGTATACTTTTTATTATGAACGAAAAAGGGATTTGTTATATAGTATGCGCGGGAGAGAGAGCCGCTCTGAATTTCCGACCCGACAGAAACGATTTCGTGATTGCCGCCGACGGAGGATACGCTTATCTTAAAGACGCGGGAATAACACCCGATCTCGTCGTCGGCGACTTCGATTCGCTCGGTATCGTTCCGGACGGAAACGTGATAGCGCTCAACCCGATAAAGGACATGACCGATTCGTTCGCGGCGGCGGACGAAGGACTGAAGCGCGGATATAAGGAATTCCGAATATATTCGGCGCTCGGCGGGCGGCTGTCGCATACGCTCGCAAATATCCGGTTGCTGTCTTATTTATTGCACTCGGGCGCAAAAGCGAAAATTATTGGCAACGGCGTTGAAATAATCGTAACCGACGGCTCGGCAACGTTCGGACCCGGCGGGTATCTTTCCGTTTTTCCGGTCACCGAAACGGCGGAAGTGAAAATCGAGAATTGCAAGTATTCGGGAACGTTTACGTTTACGCAGCGCGATAGTCTGGGCACCAGCAACGAGCCGCTTGCGGGCGCGATAATAAAGACGCTTAAAGGCGAAATTGCGATCATTACCGAAAAATAAGAGGGGAATTATGTATTGTATAATGTGCGGGAGAGAGCTTCCCGAAGATGCGACCGTTTGTCTCGGTTGCAGACATCGGATAAGCTACTCGATTCATACCGAAGATACATCGCAAAGAGAAGTTTCGGCGGACGGAAATTCCGAAACGCAACGCGA
>CANDJX010000098.1 GCA_947385185.1 uncultured Clostridia bacterium | reverse complement strand
CTACACTGACAAGCACACTCTTTCCCTACACGACGCTCTTCCGATCTATCCTCGTATCTCGTTTCGTAATAACGGTATCCTACGTATATGCCTTCCTGGTATACGACGTATTTCGTAGGAACGTCGCCGTCGCCGTTCGGGATCTGCTGAGTAATCGCTCTGTAAGCGAAATTACCGAAATTCTCGTTTGACGGAGCAGACGTAACGTCATACACCCAGGTATCGGTCAGGTGTCCGGAAGGATTGGCATTGCCGACCAGCACGTCCGCAATGGCGTCGCAGGCTCCTCCGCCGCCCCAACCCGTCCATATGCAAGCGTCGACGTCGTATTTATCGACGTTCTTGAGCGACATAGGCGAAGTGTTGTCTATAAGAAGAATGATCTTTTTGAGTTTGTTTTCATTCTTGAGTTTCTGCAAACCGGCGAGTACGCTGAGCTCGTTTTTGCTGAGGGAAAGAACGCTGCCGTCTTCGCTGAGATTCGTATGATCGTTGGTATCCCCGCCCTCTCCGTAGAACCGCGCGACGGTAAATATCGCCGCGTCGCCGTATTCGGAAACGCTGTTTACCGAAGCGGGACTGTACTCGTCCCACGGCATTTCGTTCGTTTTGCCCGACCCTATAGTGTAACCGAGATCGGTGCTTCCGACTTTAAGCATTTTCGTTTACCTGCAGATTCCGGCTCCTGAGAGAAGCAGGCAGGTCGGGAATATTCTCGTACATCGTTACGCGGCTGCTGCCTATACTCTGATAGATCCACGAAACCGAGCCTATACCGAAATTGCTGACTTTCGAGTTTGCGGCAAGAGGGAGCGCGTTGTTTTTGTTCCAGAGAAGAACCATGCCTTCCTCGTTGACTCTTTCGCTTACGTCGATTGCATAAGCGTCGGTCGCAGCTTCGTCGATAATCTGTTTCTCCACGCCGTTCGAGGTCTTTTTGAGAATAAGATTGCCGTCCGCGTCTTTTTGCGCAAAATCGGATTTGAAATACTGAGTGTCCGCCTGTTCCGCCGTTTCGTCCTGAACGAGTATGTATCTCGATACTCCGAAAAACTGATCGACAAACAACGCGTACGAGGAGGCTATCGACGAAGTAATCAGTACGATAATCAGGATGAACGCAAAGAAACACGTCAGTAAAGTCCATACGGAACGCTGAAACAGCTTTGATATTTTTTCGGTATTCATACTTCGCTTTCCCCTCCTATCTTCTTTTTTTCACGAAAAACGTACATGACGATCGAACCTGCCAGACCGAGAACGAATATTATATCGAAAACGAACATAAGCGTCTGATACCATTCGCTGAAAAGCCCGGCGGTTTCGTTGGTCTGCGCCGCGACGCCGCCGAGAATAAGGGACACGATAATTAAAGCTACTGTCAGAAAAAAAACCGACATAGCGCAAATTCCCGCTATTATTCCCCACGGCATATTTTTTACGAATTCTTTTTTCATAAATTCTCCTTTTATTTTGCTCCCGCATAACATGCACTTACGGGGCGGTAAGAGAGGAACTGCGCAATTCACATCTCTTGAGAGAATTATACATAAAATTCGATGCCGTGGAGCAAAAACAGCCCGAACGGGCTGTTTTACGTCCTATTCTGTTTTATTTTTCGACAATAGCACATTCAATATGAACGTGCCGTTATTCAGAGCGACCGAGCATATGCCGTTATATCTCTCGGCAATGTTCCGCATGGACTTCGTACCTATCCCGTGATAATCGCGGTCCTCTTTCGTCGTGATCGGAAATCCGTCGTCGTCGAGTTCTATCGTCCCCTCGTACTGATTGCAAATATTGATCGAAACCATATCCCCCACGCTGCGTACTACGACGCCTATATTGCGCTTTTCTTTATCCAGTCGCATCACGGCGTCGATCGCGTTGTCGAGCGCGTTGCCGAACAGAGAATAAACATCGGCGGCTTGCATGAATTCAAGCGAGTGCCCGTCCGCAACGCACGTCAGCGCGATGTCGTTGTACGAACATATAAGGCTCTTTTCGGTAAGAATGGTGTCGAGCACCTCGTTGTCCGTCCTTACCGCCGAATCGTAAACGGTGATTGCGCTTTCGATTTCGTGGACCGCTTCTTCGGGCAAGGACTTGTCCTTACCTATGGAGCGGATCTGGTGCCGCAGGTCGTGGCACTTCATGTTTATAAGCTCTATGTTTTTCTGCGACAGGCTGTACTGCCGCTCCTGTTCGTGCAGAAGGTATTGAGTTACGTTCAGTTCGTTTTCCAGCTCGCCCGTTTTAAGCAATCTGAACTGAATATAAAGCAGGAAAAAGCAGCATAGATTTTCATATACGATATTCATGACCGTCGTCAGTAAATTGTCGTCGTCGCTGTAATACACGACTATCGAATTGAGGAATATATCCACAATGACGGCAATGCCTATAATTGCCATCATTTTAATATTCGTTATTCTGAAATTTTCGCCGCGTCTGATCTTTCGTATAAAAACGAACCAGAAAAACGTATAAGACAGGAAGTATGCGAACACATACAGCACGCCCATAAGCAGCGTCTGCAGGTTGAAGTTTTCGAAACTTAAGTTACCGTCAAAATACATTCCGAGGATCGGACTCGCTCCTTCGGAGGCAAGCGACGTGAATATCCGCGCAACGCCGTAAGCGAAATGCTGCATCGTATAAGCCGCGATGGCGCAGAAAAAAATATTTCGCCAATCCTCGTCGCAACAGAATTTCAACATAGGTACCGTTATAAGAAACAGCATGAATAAAACAAACGAAGTGTAAAACGCATTATAAAAAAGCGGCAGGACAACGACAAACGCCGCGCCTACCGACACGCAGAGCAAAAAACGCAATATGAATAAATTTCTTTTGTGCAGACGGAACGCGAACAGAAACTCGGCGGTAAACAGTTCGACCATAACGACAAGTCTGTAAAACATGAGCATCGGCATATTATTTGCCTCCCAGATACTCGTTCAGGCTTTTCAGGAATTCTTTTTTTCTGTTCCTCGATATCTGAAGTTTTTCCCCTGCGACGGTCACCGAAAATTCTTCTATTGCGGTCACGTACCTGAGATTGACGAGGAAACATCTGTTGCATAAAGCGAAAGGCGCGTCCGATAGCGCTTCGCAAACGTTACTCAACTGATCGTATGTAGTGTAGTCGCCTTCCGTCGTATGATATACCACGGTGTGGTGCAGAACTTCGACGTATTTTATTGCGGACAAAAGCAGACGCCGTTTGTTGTTTCGTTCGTTGATCCAAATCTCTTTGTCCTGCGTGGCGCGAAAACGCTCGGTAGCGCGATCCATTTTCATGCAGAAACCGTCGAAGCGAACGGGCTTGACCATAAAGTCGAGCGCGCCGACCTCGTACCCCTTTACCGCGTACTGAACCATATTCGTCACGAAAATGACGATAACGTTTTTATCTTTCTCGCGAATACGCTTTATTGCGTCCATGCCGTTGAGATTCGGCAGACCTATATCCATGAAAATAAAATCGAAATTTCCAAAAAAACCGTCGAGAAAATCCAACGCGTCGGGGAAACAAGTCACAGTAAATTCCAAGCGCCTCATTTCGCCGTACTTACGTATATAAGAGCAAAGCAGATCTCTCGCCTCGCCGTCGTCCTCGACTACACACGCCCTGAACACAACCATTTCCTCCCTGTACGCCAAGCGTACAAGCATATAATATCATTTCTACCCCCCCCCGGCAAGTATTTGGTTCAAAATAATCCCGGCTTTTTATGTGCAAATTTTTGGCTTAAGGATAATATATAAAAAACCGCATACGGGTTTTCCCGTACACGGTATCTTTCACGTTATATGTTATATCATTCGAGAACGGCTTTGATCCTGCGGATACCCGCGCTCGAACTCTGTTCTTTCGTTATGCGGAAACGTCCGAGCTCGCCGGTATTGGCGACGTGCGGACCTCCGCAGACTTCCTTGGAATACTTTCCGATCGTATAAACTTTGACGCGCTCGCCGTACTTGCTGTCGAAGTGAGCTTCGGCGCCCGCCGCTTTCGCTTCGTCGAGCGTCATTTCATCGCACGTCACGTCGACCTTCGCGTCAATCGCTTCGTTCACCGCGGCTTCCACTTTCTTTATTTCCTCGGGGGTCAACGGACGCGGGAAATTAAAGTCGAAACGAAGCCGCTCTTCGGTTATGTTGCTTCCTTTCTGAGATATATCCGGATCGTCTAACGTCCTTTTGAGCGCGGCGTGAAGAAGATGTGTCGCGGTGTGGAGTTTCACCGTCTGTTCGCCGTGATCGGCAAGACCGCACTTGAATTTCTGTTCGGCTCCGGCTCGGCTCTTCGCCGTATGCTCCTCGAACGCGGCGTTGAATCCGTCCATGTCCACTTTAAGCCCCGATTCGCGTGCGAGCTCCGCCGTCATCTCGATCGGGAAGCCGTAGGTGTCGTAAAGCTTGAACGCAGTGTTGCCCGCGATCGTGTCGCCGACAAGGTGCTCGCGAATGGCGGCGAATTTTTTCATGCCCGCCGTGATCGTTTTTTCGAAACGTTCTTCTTCCGCGTCGATTTCGCCGAGCACGCGCGCCGAGTTGCGTTCGAGCTCGGGATATACGTCCTTATATTCGCGGATCACGACTTCCGCGACTTTGGACAGCAGACCTTTTTCGCCGCCGAGCTGTTTGATAAATCTGATGGCGCGGCGAAGAAGCCTGCGGAGAATATATCCCTGATCGACGTTCGAGCACAGCACGCCGCGGTCGTCTCCGATTATCATAACGGCGGTACGGATGTGGTCGGCAATGACTCTGATCGCCTTCGTCGCGGATTCGGACGAACCGTACTTCGCGCCCGTAAGTTCTTCTATTTTCGAAATGATCGGCGCGAAAAGATCGGTTTCGTACACGCTGCCGACGCCCTGAAGCGTCTTGATAGTACGCTCGAGTCCCATGCCCGTATCGACGTTCTTCTGCTTCAGAGGTTCGAACTTGCCTTCCGCGGTCTTGTTATACTGCATAAATACGTCGTTCCAGACTTCGAGATATTTGCCGCACGAACAAGCGGGCGAACACTCGGGCGAGCACGCGGGCTTGCCTGTGTCTACGAACATTTCGGTGTCCGGTCCGCACGGTCCGGTCAGACCGGCGGGTCCCCACCAGTTGTGCTCTTTGGGCAGGAAGAATATGCGCCCTCTCGGTATGCCTGCTTTTTCCCAGTATCCGGCGGACTCGTCGTCGCGCGGGCAGTCGCCGTCGCCGGCGAATACGGTCACCGAAAGTTTTTCGGGAGCTATACCGAGATATTTGTCGCTCGTCAGGAATTCATAGCTCCACGAGATCATTTCTTTTTTGAAATAATCGCCGAGCGACCAGTTCCCGAGCATTTCAAAGAACGTGAGGTGCGACGCGTCGCCCACTTCTTCAGATCGGAAGAGCGTCGTGTAGGGAAAGAGTGTGCTTGTCAGTGGAGTGCGCG
>CANDJX010000097.1 GCA_947385185.1 uncultured Clostridia bacterium | reverse complement strand
CACTGACAAGCACACTCTTTCCCTACACGACGCTCTTCCGATCTCATCATATATCTCTGCGCGCCGAATAATCCTACGGGCGCGGTGTTCACCTCCGCTCAGCTCAAAGCGTGGGTGGATTACGCAAACGATATGGGCGCCGTCATTATTTTCGACGCGGCATACGAAGCGTTCGTGACGCAGCCCGGAGTGCCGAGAAGCATTTTCGCGATAGAGGGCGCGAGAAACTGTGCGATAGAACTTTGTTCGTTCTCCAAAACGGCGGGATTCACGGGCACGCGTTGCGGTTATACCGTCGTTCCCGACGAACTCCTCGGCGGCAAGCTCGCCAAAATGTGGGCGCGCCGTCAGTCTACCAAGTTCAACGGAACGAGTTATATACAGCAGCGCATGGCGGAAGCGGCGTACTCGGACGAAGGCATATCGCAGTGCCGCGAGAATATCGACGCGTATAGAAAGAACGCGAAACTCATTTCGGACGCACTCGACGAAATGGGTATATACCATACGGGCGGAGTGAACTCGCCGTACATCTGGCTCAAGTGCGGTATGGACAGCTGGGATTTCTTCGACAGACTGCTGACGCAAGCCAACGTGGTCGGAACTCCGGGTTCCGGGTTCGGAAAGAACGGCGAAGGATTTTTCCGCCTGACCGCATTCAATACATACGAAAAGACCGCCGAAGCGATAGAACGCATAAAAAAAGTTTTATAACCGCGCGCGAATGCGGAGCGATTGAAAAGTTCCATAACTCTTACGCAAAAGAAAAAGACTGTCGGAATAAGACCCGACAGTCTTTTGAATAAAAAAACAAATACCCGCATGAGCCGTTGTGCTGCCATTATTAACCCGCCATAGGCAGGTGGGCAGATCGTCCGTACCCTCTGTCTTCCACTGCTGAACGGAGCCGTAGCTTTATCCCGTTCAAATTTCTGAGGCCTGACATAATGCACAGGAACAGATCATGAGCCCTTTTACGTTTTGAGGTTAAATATCCGACAGCTTACGCGAACCGCAGGCATTTATTACAATACTATTATATACCGTAATCGGCGTAATAGCAATACTTTTCCGAAAAATTTTTTTGTAAAAATTTCAACAAAAACATTTGACAATATCTTTATAATTTGTTACGGAGGCAACATGAAAATAATACCGATAGGAGTGCGCGGCTCGGTGCCGTCGCAAGGCAAAGCCACGAGCTGTTATTTGATAGAGGGGAAAAACGGAAAAATCGTCGTCGATCTCGGTTCGGGCGCGTTGACCGAACTGCTTAAAATCTCCGATTTACGGGACATAGACGCTTTTATAATCACTCATCTGCACTACGATCATTCGGTGGACGCGTTTATGCTCTCGCATTTTGCCGGGCGCTTCGTCGTTTATATGCCGTCGTCGCCGTCCGACCGTTTCAGTCTGCTCAAAGCGCGAAAAAACCTCGATATCCGCGTAATAAGCGGATCGTCGTCGGCGGATATAGCAGGTATGCGCGTCGATTTCTTACGCACCGAGCACGAACCCGAGTGTTACGCCGTCCGCGTGGCGGAGGACGATAAATCGTTCGTATACACGTCGGATACGAAGTATTTCGACAGACTGAGATTGTTCTGTCGCCGCGCGTCGCTCGTTTTCGCCGATTGCGCGTCGCTCGGCGGACCGCACATGACGCCGCGGGACGGCGCGCGTCTGAAGGACGTCGGCGCTCGCGTCGTAGCGACGCATATAATGCCGGACTTTGACGTGAAATCGCTCGCGGAATACGGGCTCGGACTCGCCGAGCCGTTTGCCGAAACGGAGATATAAGGCGGCTGCGTAAAGTCATACAACGAGGGCGGAGCGTCATATATTAGCGTATGAATGCTGATTACAAACCGCGCGGCTTTCTTTTTTCGATAGCCGTCGCAATAATTCTCATTTGCGCCGTTACGGCGTCGGTATGCACCGCCATAATAGTGTTTCGGTCGTGCCGGACGGAATCCGTCGCGTCGCCGCGCACGTTTTACGCGGTGGGCAGACTGTGCGACCGCATAAGCATAGCGCGCGGTCAGTCCGCGTCCGAACGCGCCGCGGGGCGCGCGGGGTACGTGCTTGCGACCGACGACGGGTTTATGCTCGTGTACGCCGTATATGCGGATAAGAGCGACGCAACGGTCGTCGCGGACAGACTGGGCGCGGGAATGACCGAGCTTACGTCGCGCGTTTCGGCTTTTGAGGACGCCCGCGAATCCGAAGCGCTCGATACGCTTTCCGAGGTCGTGATTGAAACCGAAAAGCTCTGGCGCGCGCTCGACGACGACTCGACGAGCGAAAGCCTGACGGTAAAACAACTGAACGCCTACGCCGCCGCAGTCGCTTCGTATAAGACGTTGCCGAACGCGGGCGGACTGTGCGACGAAATATCGACGTATCTCCGTTCGATTGCGGCGGGCAGCGAATATCCGCTTACGGCGGATGTGAAATACGTTTCGGCGCTTACTGCCGCGCGCCTTGATGATTTTACCCGAAAGACTCTTTCGCCGATTGACAACCGAAATAAAAAGTATTATACTGTTACAGGCATAGAGGAGCCGGACTCCATAAGCCGCACGCGGCGGATTTCATGGCGTTTTGCGCTCCTATTCCAGTCGTCGTAGGCGCTTTGCGACTTCATCGACAGGGACGCAGTTTACCGCAAACTATTCCGTGTGCGGTGTGCGCAGTTTTGGCGAGCGTATTTGCGTGGCAGACACAGGTAATAGAGGGAGTCGTATGCGGAACAATACGGCGACCGAGATTACCGAAGTATTCCGCGCAAAGCCGCCGGCAAAACCTTATCGGTTCGACTCCTCTATGCCTATAATTACAGAACCTGCGAGGGAATTGTTTATGTATAAGATCATAGAAAAAAGAGAGCTCAATTCCACGGTTACTTTTATGTCGATAGAAGCGCCGTTGGTTGCGAAGAAAGCCGAGCCGGGTCAGTTTATTATCCTGCGCGTGGACGAAGACGGAGAGCGCATTCCGCTTACGATCGCGGGCTATGACAGGACGGCAGGCACGGTGGATATTATTTTCCAGATAGTGGGAGCCACTACCATGAAGCTCAACGCGAAGAAAGCGGGCGAGTACATACGTGATTTCGTCGGTCCGCTCGGCAACAAAACCGAAACCGACGGAATAAAGAAAGCCTGCATAGTCGGCGGCGGCGTCGGTTGCGCGATCGCTTATCCGGTCGCAAAAAAGCTGCACGACCTCGGCGCGGAAGTTACGTCTATCGTCGGTTTCCGCAGTAGCGATCTCGTGATCCTCGAAAAAGAATTCGCAGCGGCTTCGGACAGGCTTTATAAAATGAGCGACGACGGCAGCTGGGGCGAAAAGGGAGTAGTCACTGCGCCGCTCAAAGCAATGCTCGAAGCAGGTGAAAAGTTCGACGTCGTTATCGCGATCGGACCCGTAATAATGATGAAGTTCGTGACGGCGACCACGCGTCCGTTCGGACAGAAAACGGTCGTATCAATGAATCCGATCATGATCGACGGCACTGGAATGTGCGGCGGTTGCCGTCTGACTGTTCACGAGGACGGCAAGGCGATCACGAAATTCGCGTGCGTGGACGGACCGGATTTCGACGCGTTTACGGTCGATTTCGACGAAGCGATGATGCGCGGCAGAATGTACGCCGATTTCGAGGCTCACGCACGCGACGAGCAGTGCAATCTCTTCAAAGCGGAGGTGAAATAATATGGCTATAGTTCCGAATAAAACACCCATGCCCACGCAGGACGCGAAAGTCAGGGCGCATAATTTCAACGAAGTAGCTACGGGCTATACCGCCGAAATGGCGGTCGGCGAAGCTGCGCGGTGTCTGAATTGCAAGAACAAGCCGTGTGTTTCCGGCTGTCCGGTAAATATCGATATTCCGAGCTTTATCGCGAAGATAAAAGACAAAGATTTCGAGGGCGCGTACAAGACGATTTCGGTCTATTCGTCCCTTCCCGCCGTCTGCGGCAGGGTATGCCCGCAGGAAAGTCAGTGCGAATCGAAATGCACGCTCGGTATCAAGTTCGAGCCCGTCGGCATAGGTCGTCTCGAACGTTTCGCCGCCGATTGGCATAACGCTAACAGCAAAGAAAAGGCGGTCAGACCCGCCCCCAACGGTCATAAAGTCGCCGTTGTCGGTTCTGGTCCGTCCGGGCTTACCTGCGCCGGAGATCTGGCAAAGAAAGGTTACGCCGTGTCCGTATTCGAAGCTCTGCATACCGCGGGCGGCGTGCTTGTATACGGTATTCCCGAATTCCGACTCCCCAAAGCGATCGTCGCCAAAGAAGTGGAAACGCTGGAAAACCTCGGCGTCGAAATCGATACCAACGTCGTTGTAGGCAAAACGCTTACGGTGGACGAGCTGTTCGACGCGGGTTACGAAGCGGTGTTTATCGGTTCGGGCGCAGGGCTTCCGAATTTCATGAATATTCCGGGCGAAAGCCTTAAGGGCGTATATTCGGCGAACGAGTTTTTGACGAGAAGCAACCTCATGAAAGCGTTCCGCGATAAGTCGGATACTCCGATCATGAAAGGCGGCAAGGTCGCGATCGTCGGCGGCGGGAACGTCGCTATGGACGCGGCGCGTACCGCGCTTCGGCTCGGCGCGGAACACGTATATATCGTTTATCGCCGTTCTATGACCGAGCTTCCCGCGCGTAAGGAAGAAGTCGAACACGCCGAAGAAGAGGGGATCGATTTCAGATTGCTTTGCAACCCCGTCGAAATTCTCGGTTATGACAACCCCGATGACAAACGCGACCCGAAGAACGGTTGCGTCACCGGTATAAAGTGCATAAAAATGGAACTCGGAGAACCCGACGAACGCGGACGCCGTTCGCCTGTGCCGATACCGGGAAGCGAATTCGTGCTCGACGTCGACACCGTAGTCATGTCGATAGGCACTTCGCCGAACCCGCTTATCAAGTCGACGGTAAAAGGGCTCGAGGTCAACCGCCGCGGCGGAATAATCGTGAACGAAAGCGGGCTTACTTCGCGCGAAGGCATATACGCGGGCGGCGACGCCGTAACGGGTGCGTCCACGGTCATCAGCGCAATGGGCGCGGGCAAGATCGCGGCGAAAGCTATAGACGAATACATTATGAATAAAGACTAATATATAAGCAAAAATATATAAGTAAAAAACAGCTGCATTCGAGTGTATTTCATAAGGAATTTTATAAGGAAAAAGCAAGGACAGTATCCTTGCTTTTCCGTTTAATATCATTTTATTAGGATAAGCATTATAATACTTTGATAAGCACTATACTTCCCGTCATTGCGAGGAGCGAAGCGACAAAGCAATCCAGCATATAACCGCGCGAAAAGCAATCCGTAAAAGGACGAATAAGAAATAGTCCGGATTGCTTCGGCAGTAGCCTCGCAATGACGAACGAGAAACAGACTGGTTTACTTCGGCGTAGCCTCGCAATGACGAACGAGAAACATCCTTCCCGTCATTGCGAGGAGCGAAG
>CANDJX010000096.1 GCA_947385185.1 uncultured Clostridia bacterium | reverse complement strand
ACTGACAAGCACACTCTTTCCCTACACGACGCTCTTCCGATCTGTGGATTATCCGAATCCCGCGCCCGGATTTCGGTCGGGAAAGAAAGGTTTCCCCTTGCCGCGACTGCGGCAAGGGGACCTCTCGGGAGCGTTGCGACATGGTGTGAGGGGATGAAATGCCGCAACGCACAAGTGAAACCGAATCGGATTTACGCGCCGAAACGCGCATTCGGATTTCACTTCCTTATCACCATCGCAGGACGGTCTTTACCTCTGTCTCTTATCATTATCATCATTTTCTCGAGAATCAGACCTACCCGCGTAACGGTTATAATTATTCTTTTGCTTTCTTAAGCGCCCTTCTGATCGCGAAGAAACCCCATACGCCGAGTCCGACAACCGCAACGGCGTCGATGACGATGACCATCACGATCCACCACTCGAGGCTGTACCCGACGATGTCCACGTTCATGGAGTTGCTGTTGACAACGGTATAGAGGATATTCTTTGCCGACTGGCGCAGGATGTAAACGTCCTCGATGCTCGCAGCGTCCACATCCGTCCAAAGAAGGCTGGGAAGCGAAGCCAGGATAAGGTCGTTGCCTGCGTATACCATCTGACGCGAATTCATATACGCTTCGGTCTTATAGTCGCAGATAGCAAGTCCGCGGAAATTCCATTCGTTGCGCAGTATCTGCGTCATAAGGCGATAGTCGCCGCCCGTCCATGCTGTGCCGATTCTGTTGAACGAGCTCATGATCCCCGTAGTTCCCACGCACTTCGTAACGCCGTGCTCTTTCGCCGTCTTGCTCGGAACGTCTCTGCCCTTGACCGCGATTTCGAACGGTTTGAGATAGAGTTCGCGGAGCGACTGCTCGGTCAGGAACGTAGCGATACCCGAACGGTCGGTTTCCTGGTCGTTGACCGCGAAGTGCTTAAGGTCGGTGTAAACGCCCTTGGTCGCCGCGCCGTTGATGACGTGCACAGCCATCTTGCCCGAGAATACCGCATCCTCGCTGTAGTACTCGAAGTTACGTCCGGAGAACGGGCTTCTGTGCAGGTTGACCGCCGGAGCGTACCAACCGGTGTACGGCAGGTTGTTGCCCGTCGTCGAACCCCAAACGCCGTTGTCGCCGACGATTCTTCCCATACGGTAAGCGAGATCTTTGTTCCAGGTCGCCGCAATGAGCGCCTCGGACGCAAACGTCGTATTGCCGGAGAAGAAGTTGTTCATGAAATTGACGAATCCGATCGGACCGTCCGAATCGTTAGTCAGGTTCTTTCCGATCTTCGGAATGGAAGCCGTCTGGAACGCGCCGAGGTCTACGAGATCGTTCATGTCTTTTATCGAGAGCTGTCTGAGAATGGTTTCCCACCGTTCGTCGTTAAACGCAACCTTGTTATCGTCGCCGAGCATATCGCGAAGCATGAGCTCGTTTTCCTGCTCGATAACGCGCGCAATGACCTGCGCATCCGTCACGGAAGCGGGATCGCCCGAATTTATCTCGGCGCGTACGGTGTCCGCCCACGCCTTCGCGGCTTCGGTAACGGTCGTGTTGTTGTGCGTAACGCTTTCGATCGCAGCTTTCTCGCCGTCGAGGTATTCGCGATCCGTGTCCGCTTTGGGGAACGTGCCCTCGAAATCGGTACGGCTCATGCCCTTTCTCGTAACGCTGTTGCCTTCCGCGTCGTCCATGTAAACGTTCTGCAGGCGGTAATCGCTGTCGCGCAGACTGTTTTCGTTGTCCGAATAGAGGTTTTCCACTTTGGTTTCCGATACGGGATCGTTTTCAAACCGAACGGGCGACGAAAGAGTGACCGTCGCGGTATCGTAAACGTTGGCGGGGTCGTCCACGTGCGAGTTCTTCGCAACGTAGAATACGTAATCTCCCGCGTCGAGTTCGTATCCCTTGAATTCGTTACCGTTTGCGTCGTTGTAATCGTACGATGCGAGCGCGTAAGCGTCCACGGTGAACCTGATCGTTTCGTCGCCGCCGTTCGCGCTCAGAAGATCGGTTTTCGCAAAGTCTACGAGCTGAACTCTGGATTTTTCGATACCGCCGGGGGTATAAGGCAGAGTCACATACAGCTGAACTACGTCCTTGCCCGCGATCGCGCTCGTGTTTTCCACGTCTACGGTAACGGTGAACGAACTGTTCGCGTCCGTCAGACCGCCGTCAATGCTCATGCTCTGGCTGAACGTCGAGTACGACAATCCGTGCCCGAACGGGAAACGGACGTTCTGATTATACCAGTTGGCGTTCGTCAGTCTTTCCTCGTACGCTCTCGTTTCGTAATAGCGATAGCCCAGATAGATACCCTCTTCGTAAGCCACGTACGACTCGCCGGTAGCGTCGCCGTTTTCGGTAAACGCCGTGCCGTTCTTGCCTTCGTTGACCTGCGTGTTGTCGCCGAAGTTCTGCCAGGTGGGATCCTTGGTGAAATCCTTGGAGTAAAGGTCGGTCGTTTTACCCGACGGGTTGGTATTACCGTTCAGGAAATCTCCGATCGCGTTGATACCCGACACGCCGGTGCCGCCTATCCACATCACCGCGTCGATACGGGGATCTTCGGGCTGGTTGTTGAACTCGTCGATGAAGTCGCACTGGAAGCTCGTAAGAGTGTCGAGCACGACTATAACTTTGTCGAAGCGGTCGGTAGCCATTTTGAGCATATCTTTCTCGTTCTGATCGAGTTGGAGATAATGCCGTCCTTCGATACCGCCGTTTTCCATGTCCTGCGTGCGCGGAAGGTCGAACGACTCGCCGCCGATACGCGAGATAATGACGATCGCCGCGTCGTTATACGTCTTTAAGGACGAAATAACGTCGCCGGTGTAGCTCTTTATCGGCGTTTCCCCGATAGGAAGCGTAGGCGCTTTGTCCGAGCCCGTGGAGAGCGTCGGGTTTGCTCCTCGTCCTTCGCCTGACGCGCTGCTTTCATAGAAGCTCTTGAGCGTGGGGTTTACGTCGTAACCGCCGTCCTCGAGCGCTTCGTACAGCGTCGCGGCTTTCTCGCCCGAACCGCCGCCCGAACCCGAACCGCCGTACACGAGGTTGACCGAGTTCTTGCCGAACACGGAGATCTTCGGTTTTGCCGCCGCCGTATCCGTCACGGATTCGGGCGTGCGTATAGGCAGTCCTTTGCCGTCGTTTGCGAGGAGAATGAAGCCTTCGCCTGCTATCTCTACGTTGAGTTTATCGCCGGCTTCCTTCGATTCCGCTTTACTGTTATAATCCGAATGATAGATTTGCTCGACGCCTTCGCGCATGATCGGTCCGGGTCCGCCGAGAACAGTCCCCACTATGGAGCGGAGCATTCCCGTGAACAATATCGTCACCGTGATCAGCAATGCAAGCACTACTACGGTAACGATGAACCATATGCGGCTGCCGAGATTTTTGAATATTGCTTTAATTGCGTTCATATTTCCTTGATGACCTCCTTACCCGATGTTGTCGTAGATCGGCGACCAGGAAAGTTTGGCGCCGCCGTGCGTGTCGATGCGCAGGTAGTCCGTCATGAACGACGTTGCCTGCATCGTACCGCCGGTGCCCGGAGGAGTCGAGTTTTCGACAACGATTTTAATTACGTTGTTGCCTTTTACAAGATCGATATTGCCGAATTCGTATTCCTTTATTCCGCTCGACCAGTTGTTGTCTACCGATCCGGGAGCGCCTCCGAAGTCGATCGGCGGATAATTCAGCGCCACGTCGTTGACGTAAACGGCAACCTTCTTGTTTCCGTCCGGTCCGATCACGTTTCCGCCGAAGATCTCCATAGCGACCGCAGCGTACAGCGTTGCGCCGCTTACGGCGCTGTCCGACTCGATATTGAACGTAAGCGTCGCTCCGTAACGGTACTGATACGAAACGAAATAGCCGATACCCGCAGACTGCGTCTCGCCGTCAACCTTATAGTTGTTGTCGACGGTAGCGCCCCAGTCCTTGTCGTCCGCAACGATAACGCTCGTAAAGCTGTTCTCTCCGGAATATCCGGGCATTTTGACCTGCTGCGTAAGATCGACGTACTCGGCGTGGAATACGTTCGTTTCGACGGGTTCGGACTTCCAGTGCGCGTAATACGTTCCGTGAGCCGTCAGGTGCAGATTCTCGAAGTCGACGAGATTTCCGCCGTAGCCCTGCGTATACCAACCGTCGAACGTGTATCCCGGTCTGGTGGGATCGGTCTCGGGCGGAGTAACCTTATCGACCAACGTGAGATTAGGTATGGTTTCATAGGTAGTTGCGGGAGCGCTCTTATAGTTATACTGGAACGTAGCGATATATTTTTCCATTTCCCAAACGGCATAATACTTCGTTTCGCCGCTTGCAATATCGTCGTATCCTATCGGGAAAAGATTACGCGTCGTAACGACGTCGCTGTCGCCGGGTTCTGCTTCCGCATTCGTCGACCAACCCGCCAGTCTATATCCGGGGTACGCGCCCGCTTCGGTGACTCTCTTTCCCGCCGCGGTGACTACGTCTCTGTCGCGCACGTCGTCGCCCTTTTCAAGCTCGAACTCCTGCACGTAGCTGTCGCCCATCCGCATATCGAGCTGAACGACGCGTACGTAAATCGATCTGTAAACCGCCGTAAGCGTAGTATCCTCGGCAGGCATCGTCCAGGTCGTGAAATCCACGCTCTGACCCGCAGCCGTTCTCCACTCGCGGAACGTATAGACCGTTTCTCCCGTATCGGGATCGGTTTCCGACCTTACGGGCACGGGGATCTTCTCCGCGGGAATTATACTGCCGAAGGACGCTTCCACCGTAGCGGTGGATCCGCCGCCCGCGAACGTACCCTCGCCCGCGTCGAATGTAATAACGTACTGTCTTGCGTCCCACTGAGCGTACAAAGTAACGTCTGCCGTGGGAGTATAAGGGAATTCCACCGTCTGTCCGCTGCCGTCCTCTGCGGTATTCCAATCCGTGAACGTATAGCCGGTCATGGACGGAGCTTTCGGCGCTTCCACCTTGCCGCCGTTCTTGTCGACGTATATAGTGCGGGACATCGACGCGTCGTCGTTGAAGTCGAGCGTTACCGCCCATTCGTCGGACGGCCCTTCGGTCGGACCGCACCCCGCAAACGCGCAGGTAAACAGCATGGCGAAGGCAACCGCGATCAAAACGACCCGCAACTTGCTTTTACGTTTTTTCATATTTTACTCCTTAAGCGATACCACATACGGGATGGATAAAGTCCACCCCGTATGCGATTTCGTATTCTGACTTAACGGTCATAAGTTAAGTCGGTTTTTATTTCTCTTTCTTTCTGAGAATGAAGAATACTACAGCCGCAGCGGCAAGGAGTCCGAAGACTATGGTTACCGTGCCTGCGATCGATCCGCCGCATCCGCCTTCGGCGTTACCGCCGAGGTCGGAAAGCGCAACGAGATCTTTCCACTCCGTGTCGCCGACATAACGCCACTGGATGTGCGTGTCGCCTTTACGGAATTCTACTTCTCTGCCGTTAGTTCCGGGCTGTCCGTTCTCGCCGTTCGAGCCTGCGGGACCCTGAGCGCCGTCGAGATCGGAAGAGCGTCGTGTAGGGAAAGAGTGTGC
>CANDJX010000095.1 GCA_947385185.1 uncultured Clostridia bacterium | reverse complement strand
CTACACTGACAAGCACACTCTTTCCCTACACGACGCTCTTCCGATCTCGTACGCCATTCTGGGAACGCCGTACTTTGTCGCCTGACGCCAGACGGTTTCGGACTGAGGCTCGACGCCGCCCTTTGCGCAGAACACCGCAACGGCACCGTCGAGGACTTTGAGCGAACGCTCTACTTCTACGGTGAAGTCGACGTGTCCCGGGGTATCGATGATGTTGATACGGGTCATGGGGCTGGTCTTGGTTTTCCACACGGTCGTGGTCGCCGCGGACGTGATCGTGATGCCGCGCTCCTGTTCCTGCTCCATCCAGTCCATCGTAGCCGCGCCCTCGTGGGTCTCGCCTATCTTATGAACCTTACCGGTGTAGAAAAGGATACGCTCGGTCGTCGTAGTCTTGCCTGCGTCGATGTGAGCCATAATACCGATGTTTCTGGTATTTTCAAGTGAATATTCACGTTTAGCCATATGGGATTCTCCTGTTCCGTCTTACCAGCGGAAATGCGCGAACGCCTTGTTCGCCTCCGCAGCTCTGTGCATCTCTTCCTTACGCTTTACCGCCGCGCCGGTCGAGTTGTACGCGTCCATAAGCTCGGCAGCAAGACGTTCTTTCATCGTCTTTTCGCCGCGCTTGCGCGAGAAAAGCACGAGCCAACGTATACCGAGCGTCTGACGACGGTCGGGACGGATCTCCATGGGCACCTGATAGGTCGAACCGCCTACGCGGCGCGCCTTGACCTCGAGCTGAGGCATAACGTTTTCAAGCGCTTTGGTAAATACGTCCATCGGCTCGGAGCCGGTTTTTTCTTTTATTATGTCGAATGCGTCGTACACGATCTTCTGTGCAACGCCTTTCTTGCCGTCCAGCATTACCTGGTTGGTCAGTTTGGTAACTACCTTACTGCCGTAAATAGGATCCGGAAGCACGTCGCGCTTCGGAACTCCACTTCTTCTGGGCATGATAAATGTCTCCTTTTGAATGTAATTTCGTTCTCGGTGCGCGGATTACTTAGGTCGTTTTGCACCGTACTTCGAGCGGGCTTGCATGCGTTTCGCTACGCCGTTGGTATCCAACGCGCCGCGAATGATATGATATCTTACGCCGGGCAAATCCTTCACTCTGCCGCCACGAACCAACACGACGCTATGTTCCTGCAGGTTGTGCCCTATACCGGGGATATAAACAGTTCCTTCCATCTTGTTCACAAGACGCACACGCGCAATCTTTCTGAGTGCGGAGTTAGGCTTCTTGGGGGTCGCGGTTTTGACGCTTAAGCATACGCCGCGTTTCTGCGGGTTTGCCTCGAGAAGCGGAGAAACCGATTTCTTTGCGCTGGTTTCGCGTCCCTTTCTGATGAGCTGATTAATAGTGGGCATGTTACTCTACCTCCTTTTAAGTAGTATCGCCGTCCCGCTTTTCGGTTTGTCCAAAAGCAAAGACATAGCCTGCGCCAAAATCGCAGGCTAAATTATTATAAACAAAACGCCATTATTTGTCAACGGATTTTCGGCGGTTTTAAGCAAAAACCCGCGGGCTTTGACGCTTGCGGGTAAATTTTCGCGGTATTTTGTTTATAATAAGAACTCAACAGTCGCTGACGCACACCACTTTGCCCTTTTCGAGCGGTTCGGGATCGGCAAAGCAGGCTTTGAGCTTGGACACGAGCGACGCGCGCGAAACGACGGACGAGCGATATTTTTTCTTGCGCGAGGTATAAACGGTATTCGGCGTTATTTCGAGCGTGCGTGCGAAACGCGGGACGAGCCGCGAATCGGTCACCGCTACCCAAACCGCGTATTTTTTGCCGAGTCGCTTTGTCGCGCGGCGGAGCGACGCTCTCAACGCCCGCGAGTACGGCGCGCCGTCGAGGTTGATCGCGACCGTCACGGTATCGCTTGTCATACGCGCCGCCGCCTGCACCAGACGGCGCTCGGCGAACGGCAATCTGCCCAGCTTTTTCCAAAGCGCGGTTTTTACGCCCACGCTTTTCAGAAGCGCTTTCGCCTCTTTTTTCGTGATCGGCGACGGGGAAAGCAACGCACGTTCGTACCTGAGGTATTGCCATACCGTAAACGCGCCGAAAGGATGCTTGCCGACGACGTAATAATCCTTCCCTTTTACGCGGCAGACCGCGGACACCTCGTCGTTGAGCGCGCGTGCGACGCCCTTCCCGCACGAACGCATCATGCGTCTTTTTTCGGCGGAATCGCCTACAAGATAAGTTATCTCTCTGTAATGTCTTTTCATACAGTCGATTATTGCCAACCGTAAGAAAAATAAACGTATAAAGCGTCCGAAAGATAAACGGAAACTTTAAGCGGTCATACCGCCGCCCTTGTAAAAAAACGAAAAGCGTCCCCGAAAAAATTTCGGAAACGCTTTCGCTACTGTTTCGTTATGTTTACGAAAAACTTATTTGACGCCCGTGCCCGCACGAAACGTCGCTTTCCCGGACGTTAAGCGATATTATCCTAATACTTTGCCGATTATGTCGCTTATATCTCCGCTCTTATAGCTCGATGCGTCGGAAGGCGCGGAAACGGATACGGCTCCGGTTTTACGCAATTTAACTTCGGTTTTCGTCGTGCCGCTACCGGTACTATTATCTACTTTTATTTCGGCGACAACGTCTGCCGCTTCGAGATTCCATTCTTTGTCGAACTTAATTCCGACATAGCCGACGTCGCCGAGCGTAATCTTCATGGCGCCGTCCTTAATGTATACGGTAGGATTGATCGTTACGCCCCCGAATATTTCGAGATCCGAGAACGACGCTTTGATTTCGTCGATAAAATCGTCGAGTTGTACGTCGGTATCCTCGTCTGTGTCCGGGATAAAGTCTCCTATATCGCCGATTTTATCCGTCAGTTTGCTCAGATCGATAGCAATTTTATTATCGGAATTCAAGGAAGTCTCGCCGCCGGACACATACGTTTTCGTATCTGCGTATATTTTACCGTCGGCGACTATCATACCTGCGGTAACATCCATTTTTGTCGTGCCTGCCGCATCTCCGCCGGTCGATTGTTCCAACTTCATAGTCATATCGAGCTTACCGGTCATGTTCTTGACGATATTGACAGTGCCTTTAACCGAAGTCGAAATATCTTGCTTCGATTTTATTGTCGTTCCGACAATATCCATTTCCGTCTCGGCTTTGAGCGTCTGACTATACTCGACCGAATATGAATTGCCGGCAATGTACGAAGGCAACCCCGTTTCGGTATCGAGCTCGGAATTTTCCGCAACGCCGCTCATGAACGCAGCGAGCGACGCGTCGGTCGCAATGTTTTCCTGCGAATCGATGTTGAACGTGCCGTCGCAAGCGGTAAACGCAAGGCACGATAACGCAAGGATTATTGCAAGTACCGCGCCGAATAAAATTTTTGTTTTCTTCATAAAAAACCTCCACCGCGGCTTACCACCTGCCGCATTTTCATTTTTACACATATATTGTACGCCTATGAACCGAACTTTGCAACCGCGTTACGGTGACGAAAATGTGAAATTTCAAACACCCGTTTTTCATTGCTCTTTCACCGCCATACCCGTAAACGGTTGCGAATTAAAAACTATGAGATTACTATGCGCCGCATTCATTATTTTCGGTCTATTCCGCGAAATCGGGAGAAATCGAGAGTAAGAAACGAACGTTAAGAACGCATATAAGTCAAAACCGCATTCATTATTCTATTGAAATTTTTATCTTCTTCGGCGTTCGAATAATTTCCCGAATCGGAAGGCGCGGAAACGGACGACGGTGAAATTTTACGCAATCTGAGTTCCGTTCCGGTATTTATATTCCCTTCGGTCAAAGGATCTTTTCCCCCGATGTTTGCTCTTGTGTCGATAACCATATCATAAGCGCCGAGATTCCATTCGTCGTCAAATGCCATACCCATATATCCGATGTTTCCGATTACGATTTTCATTTTCGATCCTTTTATATACGCTTTGGGCGTTATAAATGTTTCGTCATCGGTTTTTATACTGTTTATCAGGGAATTACTACGGAGCACTTCTTTTACTTTTTCGCCAAAATCTTTGAGATTAACCGTTTCTCGAACGATCGGAATCAGTCTCTTTATTTGCGCCGCTATTCTGCATACGACATTATATGTTGTATCGGTAACGCTTTTACATTTGACGTTGAGCGTTTCGTCGGCGTTCGAACTGTCCATCGACGAATCAAAATATATTTTATTATCCACAACGGTCGTATCCATTTTGATGACGCCTTTGTTTGTTGTAGTTTTATCTCCTTTGATATTCTCTCTGTTATACGACAAATTTATATCGAATTTGCCCGTCATATCGTCGGTCAAATTGAATTTACCGTTAAATGCACTGTTCTTTTTCCGGGTATAAATTTCCATCGATTCGCGTTTGTTCGATTCTACAATGTTTTTATATTCCACCGAATATGCATTGCCCTTCATGACACCATACAGCCCTGTTTCACCGTCGAGCACCATTTTCGGCGCAATATTTTTCATAAATGCGGCAAGCGACTCATCGGTCGCCGCGTTTTCCTGCGAGTCGATACCGTTGAACATACCGTCGTCGCAAGCGGTAAACGCAAAACACGACAATATAAGTACGACAGCCAGAACCGCACAAAACAAAATATTGACTTTTTTCATAATACCCTCCGTCATTACATATCCGTATGTCAGATGTCTATAGATATATTTTATAATACAAACCGCAATACCGCAACCGCGTTACGGTGACGAAAATGTGAAATTTTATACACTTTTATATTATTCCGTTATGCCCCGACGCCGTAATACGGCTTAATAACAATATTTCGATAATATAGTATTCGCGGCAAATATATCCGTTTCACGCGCACTACACAATGCTCTTTCGTCGCCGCTTATTCCGCGAAATCGGGAGTAAAAGCTGCGGATGCGGAATCGGGATCCTGAAAATACCCGTCGAGCCCGAGCGCTTCGGCTTCACGCAACACTTCGGAATATTCGAACGACGTCACGCGGCGTCTGAGATCGCAGTCGGCGGACGCGAAATCGGGCGTGAACTGGCGCATCACGCTTACCTTGACTTTGTTTCCCCACCTCTTTGCGATTGTTCGCAATACGGCTATGCTGTCGGCGCGGTGCCCGGGAAGGACGAGATGACGTATAATCACTCCGCGCACAATCAACCCGTTCTCGATAACGATCTCTCCCGCCTGACTTACCATTGCGTCTATCGCCCGTACGGCTACGGACGGATAATCCGTCGCCGCGGAATATTTCGCGGCAAGATTGCAATCGGAGTATTTGAAATCGGGCAGATATACGTCGACTAGTCCGCCGAGCGCTCCGATGGCTTCGGGCAGTTCGTATCCGCCCGTATTGTAAACAATCGGAACGAAAGGGTTTGTTTTTTTGAAGTCCTTAAGCGCGGCGACAACGGTCGGCAAATAAGGCGTCGCCGTAACGAGATTTATGTTGTGCGCGCCGAGTCCGACAAGATTTCGGAATTCGCCCGCGAGCCGCTCCGCGTCCATGAGTTCGCCGACTACGGCGCGTGAAACGTCGCGGTTCTGACAATACGAGCAACGCAGATTACAGCCCGAAAAGAATACCGCTCCGCTCCCGCGCGTGCCGGAGATGCACGGTTCTTCCCACATATGCAACATGGTTTTCGCAACGACGGCTTTTGTCCAGATCGGAAGAGCACACGTCTGAACTCCAGTCA
>CANDJX010000094.1 GCA_947385185.1 uncultured Clostridia bacterium | reverse complement strand
TGCGTAAGTCCGTTTTTGAGCCGCAGATCGCGCAGCTTGGCGCCGATAGTATGACCCGTCTTGCCGTCGTTCACGATTCCTCCGAAAGTTTAATTAAAGTTGATTTTTTGTTTAGTTTTATTAAACCCGAATGATTATATATTATACGGACGTATATGTCAAACAAAATGAGGGTATATTTGACAAAAAATGCGATAAATGCAAAAAAAGTGCGACCGATTTACCGATCGCACTTTCGATGTGACATATTAATTTACACCGTTGAGAATTAGTTAGAGCAAAAAGCCGATTTTATATATGAACTCGCTTACCGAAAATTCGGATCAATTCTCTTCCGCGACGGCTCCGCTTTCTTCGGCGGGTTGTTCGCCGGCCCCTTCGTTCGCCGCAGGTTCGGTCTTCGCAGGTTCGGTCGAAGTTTCGGGTTCCAAATCGGATTGTTTGGTGCGGGCGCGCAACTTCTTTTTGATGTCGCGCTTGCGCTCGGCGGGTTCTTTCGCCGCCTGTTCCAGTTCGGCAAAGAACGCGTCCTGTTCGGCGGGATCGGTGATCTCGGCGGGACTGTACAGCGCCTCGTCGACAGGCTTGCCGTCCAAGTAATCGATAAGCGGCTGAATATTTTCTATCTTCACTTCGTCGACGGGCGTATTGACCGCGTTCATAAGAAATGTGTCGTCGTCGGTCAAAATGTTAGCCGTCTTTATCTGACGGATCTTCCACGCGATCGAAAACTTCTCGGTACGCGAAAGCTCTTCCAACTCGAACCCGCCCTGAACGTAGAACACGGGAATGAACTTTTCATACGCGACGCTTATCGAAGAATCCTTGATACGGCGTGGCTTATCCGCGCGGTACGGTGTCATACCCACGCCGCAGATGATAAGTCTGCGAAAAATCGCGTCGAAATAATCGGAAAACTTTTTAAGTCCGGAAACGACGTTGTCGCGCACCGACCCGATATAAAGTATCTTGTCGTAGCCGACGAACATATCCAAACGCACCTTGTCTGCGGGAACGGCGTCGCAACCGAGCGCATTGCCGATTATGTCGACATACCGTTTTACATAGCCGTGATAAGAATTGAAAACGATCAAAAGTTTACCTTTCATTTCAGCCTCTTAAACCTTTAATGTTTTAATTATACACTATCGGGCGTGATTTTTCAACTGTTTTGACGCAAACAAAAAACGCCACGTCCCCCTTTCTCTTATATCGCTGATCTATCGAAAAATGAGGAGACAGACGCTCCTCATTTGCTATGTCGTATACTGTTTATGATAAACTTATCGTAACTTGCACACTGCCGTTTCCTGCGCCGAGCAAGGATTTAAGTTCCGATACGGAATAGCCGTTGATTTTGCCCAATCTCGTATAAGACCACGAATTGCTACCGTAGAAAAGAACTATTTGATTCCCCGAATAAAGAATGACGTCGCCCGCTTGTGCGGTGATTTCGGTATTGTTCGTCGGCAAACTGAAACCCAAACTTCCGACTTTTTCAAATCCGCCGTAGTCGTTTGCCGTGTATATTACATCGCCTTGCTTTAACCTTTCGACAAGCGCAGCTACCGACGGATTTTCGGCAAGCGTTATTCCCAATTTGTTTCCGTTAACGGTTATATACATTTCGGTAATTTGCTCTTGATCGGGAATATCTGTTTCGGGAGGAGTCGTGTCTCCGCTTTCAGGCGGCTGTTCGGGCATTACGTCCGCTGAATCGCCGTTTTCGCTTCCCGTCGGCGGGAGTTGCGCAGAACTGTCGGTACACCCGACAAAAGCAAAACACGCGATCATTACAATAAAAATTATCGCAAAAAGTTTCTTCATATTCCCGTTTATTCGCTCCGGAATGTCGATCGGAAACTTGCCTGTAAAACCGCGCGAATGTCTTTTTCGTCCATAACTTTATACCCGCCGTTCATAATGAGCGTACTCTTCACCATTCCGTCGAGCATTTCCCTCTTCGCGCCGAGTTCGGTGATGTTCATAACAAGTCCTATCTTTTTCATCCACGCTTCCATAATATCCAAACCCTCGTTCGCGATCTGCGTTTGCGACTTATCTTCGGGATCTACGCCCCAGACATTGACGGCGTAACGGGCTAACTTAAACTTTGCCGCACCTACTGTTCGAGTATATGCGACATTATATCGTAAATGCCCGAAACCATCTGATACTTCGGAATCGTGAACGTAAATTCGGGGTTCATAATCGAAAACTTCGGGAACACCTTTTCTCCGAAAACGTGTCCTATCTTCAATTTTTGTTCGTGATTCGTTATGACCGCGCCGCCGTTCATTTCACTGCCCGTTCCCACCATTGTGAGAACGCAACCGACGGGAACAATATCGCAGGTCGGCTCTTCGAAACGGATAAAATATTTTTCCCAAGCGTCGTCGCCGCAGTTTACCGAAACCGAAACGGCTTTTGCATAGTCGCACACCGAGCCGCCGCCGACAACCAAGATCAAATCCGCTTTAGCCGCTTTTGCGCGTTCTATGCCCTCGTTCAGTTTTTCGACGGTGGGATTGGGCATAACGCCTCCGTCCTCGAAAATCTCTTTGCCGTTCGCTTTGAGTATCGCTACGACTTTATCGTAAATACCGTTTTCCTTTATCGACCCGCCGCCGTAAACAAGCAGTATGTTCTTGTCGTATTTGGGCAGTTCTTCGTTCAAGCCGTCGAGCGCGTCTTTGCCGAAATAGAGTTTTGTGGGGTTGCAATAAGTAAAATTCCCCAACATAATCACGTCTCCTTGAATCCAATTGTCTATCTTATAAAATTAGTCCGAGCGGTTTTTTCGGCTTGCGGCGCAGTAATGCCCGACCGCTTACCCGCTTCGATGCATTTGAGTATCCACGCCATATTCAGCGCGATATTCCTCATCGTCTGCATACCTTCCGCATCACGCACCGTCTCTTCGGGTGTATTGCCGTGTACCATATTCCAATAGGTAGATGATATGATCGGCATTTGGGTTATGCCTAAGTGCTTGGAGATCGCGTCGAGCGCCGCCGTCGTGCCCGCGCGTCTCGCCGACGCAATAACGGCGGCGGGTTTATGCTCGAAATTTTTTCCGCCCGCATAAAACAGTCTGTCCATAACCGACAGGATCCTACCCGACGGGTGCGCGTAATATACGGGCGTTCCGAACACAAACCCGTCCGCATACTTCGCTTTATCGATCAATTCGTTTACGCAATCGTTTGAAAACACGCATTTGCCTTTCCCTGCGCAACCGCCGCAACCTATGCAATCCTGTACGGGTTTATTTCCCAACTGCACTATCTCCGTTTCGATATTTTCGGCGTTGAGCGTTTCGGCAATCTCCGAAAGAGCGGTAAATGTGCAACCGTTCGCTCTCGGACTTCCGTTGATCAGCAATACTTTCATTTTTCGTTCTCCTTAACTGTTTTTATTATTTTGGCGGGAACGCCCGCGACGACTGCATTGTCGGGGACGTCTTTCGTGACGACCGCGCCCGCCGCAACTACCGCATTATCGCCTATTGTGACGCCCGAAAGAATCGTAGCGTGCGCGCCTATCCAAACACGCTTACCTATCTTTACCGACGCCGGCGACATATTTGCGCGCTCATCGGGATCGAAGTCGTGATCGATCGTCGAGATCACGACCTGCTGTCCTATAAGCGCATTATCCCCTATTTCTATTCCGCCTTGATCCTGAAAGCAACACCCCGAATTGATAAATACGTTTTTGCCGACTCTGATATTCATTCCGTAGTCCGCATTAAACGGCGGAAACAATCCGAACCCTTCGTCGACGGTCTGCCCGATCAACTCCGAAAACAGTTTACGCAATTCTTCGGGCGTGCGGTAGGCGTCATTCATTCGCACGGTTATTTCTCTCGCGCGGTTTGCCATTTCGTGCAGATCCAAAGCGGCGAAAGCGCTGTATGTCAGTCAACCGAATTTATCGCGGCAAATGCAAAACCTCGAAAAAGAGACGGGGCAACAGCTCTTTATTCGCGGCACGCGAAACATAACGCTGACCGAAGCGGGCAATCTTCTTTATAAGCGCGCCGAAGAGATCATCGATCTGCATAATAAAACCGAGAGCGAACTCAAGGCTCCGATAACCGACGTCGGCGGAGATATTTATATCGGCGGCGGCGAAAGTTACGTTATGGGGCTTATAGCAAAAGCGGCATACAAAGTACGCAAACAGTACCCGCAAGTGCGGTTTCACCTGTTCAGCGGCGATATGGTTGCCGTATCCGAAAAGCTGGACAAAGGACTTATAGACTTCGGGATTTTTATCGAACCCGCCGATCTTTCCAAATACGATCATATGCGCTTGCCGCTTACGGATACTTGGGGCGTTCTTATGCGCAAGGACAGCCCGCTTGCCGTCAAGGAACGCATCGCGCCCGAAGATTTATGGGATAAGCCGCTCATACGCTCCAAACACTCTTTGGAAAAAAGCATTATATCCGATTGGTTTCGCAAAAACGCGGAAGAACTCGACATTGCGGCGACGTACAACCTGATATACAATGCGTCCATTCTCGTGGAGGAGGGCGTCGGGTACGCCGTTTGCTTGGACAAACTCATAAACACGAGCGGCAACGGCAATCTCTGCTTCCGACCGTTATATCCCGAATTGGAATCGCATCTCGATATAGCTTGGAAAAAATATCAAGTTTTTCCGAAGTGCGCCGAAATTTTCTTAAAACGCTTACAAGACGATCTATAAAAAAACAAAAACAGGACTCGGTTGTTTCGAGTCCTGTTTTATTCGTTTTGATTTTTTCGGAATATGCGTATCCGTTCGGCGCTTTATAAATTTATTACGCTGCGTTTCGCAATGCCGATCTTAATAATTTTTGGCTTCCATCTGGAAGAAAGAACGCGGGTGCGCGCAAACAGGGCAAGCGGCGGGCGCTTCGTCGGCGACGACCATATGACCGCAGTTGAGGCAAACCCAAACGACCTGAACGCCCTTTTTGAAAACCTCGTTCTTTTCGATGTTGACGGCGAGTTTCAGGTAGCGTTCCTCGTGCGTCTTTTCGATAGCGGCGACTTTGCGGAAAAGTTCGGCGATATTGGCAAAGCCTTCCTTATCCGCTTCTTCGGCGAACGTCTTATACATATCCGTCCACTCGTAGTTTTCGCCCGCCGCCGCGTCTTTGAGGTTGGTGAGCGTGTCGGAAATACCGTTATGGAGAAGTTTGAACCACATTTTGGCGTGTTCTCTCTCATTGGCCGCCGTCTCTGCGAATATAGCGGCGATCTGCTCGTAGCCGTCCTTTTTTGCTTGTCCGGCATAGTAATCGTACTTGTTGCGCGCCATACTTTCACCGGAGAAAGCGGTCATAAGATTTTCTTTGGTTTTTGTCCCTTCGAGACTTTTCATAATATACTCCTTTATTTTCGGTCATTGACCGTTATTGACTTTTATGTTTGTTTGGATAAACGTTCTATTTAAGATCGGCGAATATAAGTCCCGCCGCGCCTATCATTCCCGCGTCGTTACCGAGCTGCGCCGTCAAAATATCGAAACGCGGCGTGCCGTAAAACCCGTAATTGCGGTCTTTGCAGTAGTTTTTGAGCTTATAAATGAGATAGTCGCCCTGAGCGCAAACCCCGCCGCCCAGAATGATCGCCTGCGGACGGAATATGTTGGCGAAGTTGAGCATTCCCTCGCCGAGATATTTAACGAAGTAATCGACCACTTCTATCGCGGCTTTGTCGCCCTGCTTACTGCATTCGAACGCCGTTCTGCC
>CANDJX010000093.1 GCA_947385185.1 uncultured Clostridia bacterium | reverse complement strand
ACACTGACAAGCACACTCTTTCCCTACACGACGCTCTTCCGATCTCGGCGATTGCGATATTGTTCGCAATCCTTAAACTTCGTCCTATGCCGTTCTGCGTCCTCGACGAAATAGAGGCAGCGCTCGACGATGCAAACGTGCTTCGTTTCGCAAAATATCTCAAACGTTTCAGCAGCGAAACGCAATTTATAGTAATAACTCACCGTAAACCGACAATGGAACTTGCGGATGCGCTATACGGTGTTACTATGGAAGAAAAAGGCGTTTCGAAAATGGTGTCCGTAAAACTTTCGGATGCCGTCAGACTGGCTCAATAGTACGGAGAAATTATGGGACTGTTTACAAAAATCAAAGCCGCGCTCAAGAAAACGAAAGACGCTATATCTTATAGACTGAACAAACTTTTTACGGGCGGAGTACTGGGCGGCGAATTTTACGATGAGCTTGAAACGATATTGCTTTCGGCAGACATCGGAAGCGAAACGACGGAAAGCATTCTGGACGAACTCAAAAGCGCGATCGATAAAAAACATATCACGCGCACCGAGGACGTAAGAACGGAATTGAAAAATATCATGCACGACTTGCTCGACTTCGAGTTGCCGGATGAGGAATATCCGCTTGTGATCCTCGTCGCGGGCGTGAACGGGGTGGGCAAAACTACTACGATAGGAAAACTTGCGCACAATTTCAAACGCGCAGGTAAAAGCGTTACTATAGTCGCTGCCGACACGTTCAGAGCAGCAGCCGCCGATCAGCTCACCGTATGGGCGGAGCGGTCGGGCGTGCGTATCGTCAAACAATCCGAGGGCGCGGACGCGGCTGCGGTCGTGTACGACGCCATTCAGAGCGCAAAGAGCAAGGGCACCGAAGTTACGCTTATCGATACGGCGGGAAGACTGCACAATAAAGTCAATCTTATGGAAGAACTGAAAAAGATCGACCGTATTATCGACAGAGAATTTCCCTCGGCTATGCGTCTGAATTATATCGTTCTCGACGCTACGACCGGGCAGAACGCTATTTCTCAGGTCGATCTGTTCAACGAAGCCATCGATATCGACGGTATAGTACTTACCAAACTCGACGGCACGGCTAAAGGCGGAGTAGTGCTCGCGATAGCCGGCGAAGAGGAAGTCCCGGTAGTTTACGTCGGAGTCGGGGAAGGCATAGACGATCTCGAAAGATTCGATATAGACGATTTCGTGTCCGCAATTGTGGACGGAGAATAATTTGAAAAACAATTTTTCATATGTCAAGTATTATTGCTTGACATATTTTTTATTATATGATAGTATTACGGGTGTAAAGTAAATTCGCTTTACATATCGGAGATTTTGATTTGAAAGATTTGTCGATAGGCGTACTGAACGAGCTTTACGGAAGTATACTGACCGAAAAGCAAAGCGATATTATACGCAGTTATTACGACTACGATCTTTCGCTTGCGGAGATCGCGGAGCAATACGGCATCACGCGTCAGGCGGCATACGACGCCGTAAAAAAGGGCGCGGCGGCATTGCATACGGCAGAAGAACAGATGGGATTCATGGCAAAGTTGAACGACGTCGAATCCGGTTTGAAAAAACTTATTGCCGCATTGAAAGCGGGCGATACGGAGAAATCTGAAAAAATCGCCGAAGAATTACTTAATGAACTTTGATCGAGGTATTTGAATGGGAGCTTTTTCCGGTCTGGGCGACAAACTTAAACACGTATTTTCGAAGCTCACTTCGCGTGGAAAGCTCGATGAATACGAAATCAAACAGGCAATGCGCGAGATTCGTATTGCGTTGCTTGAAGCGGACGTTAATTTCAACGTCGTAAAAGACTTTATATCGAAAATAAGCGAGCGCGCAAAAGGCGAGGAGATCGTAAAGAGCGTTACGCCGGGTCAGCAAGTGGTAAAAATCGTGAACGACGAGCTTGTTGAACTTATGGGATCGAAAAACGCCAAACTCGAAGTTGCGTCCAAGCCGCCCACGGTAATTATGATGTGCGGACTTCAGGGCGCCGGTAAGACCACGATGTGCGGCAAGCTCGGTCTGATGCTCAGAAAGCAAGGGAAAAAACCTTTGCTCGTAGCTTGCGATATTTACCGACCGGCGGCGATAAATCAGCTTATGATCGTTGGCAAAAACGTAGGACTCGAGGTTTTCGAAAAGGGAACTCAAAAACCCGTAAAAACCGCAGAGCAGGCGGTAAGATACGCCGAATCCAACGGTTACGATACGGTCATTATAGATACGGCGGGCAGATTGCACATAAACGACGATCTGATGCGCGAGCTCGAGGACATAAAAAAAGAAGTCAGACCCACCGAAATTCTTTTGACCGTAGATTCCATGACCGGTCAGGACGCCGTGACGGTCGCAACGGCATTTAACGAACGACTCGATATTACGGGCGTTATTCTTACGAAGCTCGACGGCGATACCAGAGGCGGAGCCGCGCTTTCCATAAAAGCCGTTACCGGCAAGCCTATCAAGTTCTGCGGAACGGGCGAGAAGCCCGCGGATATAGAGCCTTTTCATCCCGACAGAATGGCAAGCCGCATTCTCGGAATGGGCGACATAGTTTCGCTTGTGGAAAAAGCGCAGGAAGCTATGGACGAGGAAGAAATGCGGAGAATGGAAAAGCGTGTCAAAGACGCTACGTTTACTCTCGACGACTTCCTTTTGCAGTTCGAATCCTTGAAAAAAATGGGCGGGATTTCCGAAGTCATGCAGATGATTCCGGGCATGAACCGTCTGAAAGTGGGCGATAAGGATATAGACGAAAAACGTATCGAGCGATTCAAGGCTATCATTTGCTCGATGACGAAAAAAGAACGCGAGCATCCCGAGATCGTCAAGTCGTCCAGACGCAAGCGTATCAGCGCCGGAAGCGGAACGAGCATTCAGGACGTAAATCAATTGCTAAAGCAATTCGAACAAACGCGCGACATGATGCGCAAAATGAAAAACAATAAAGGCAGACTGCCTTTTTGATAAAAATACTTTTTTATAAGGAGATACAAAATGGTTAAAATCAGACTTACGAGAATGGGAGATAAAAAAGCTCCGTTTTACCGTATCGTAGTTGCAGACGAGCGCGCGCCCAGGGACGGACGCTTCATCGATATCGTCGGAACGTACAATCCTCTTACCGATCCCGCCGAGATTAAAATCGACGCGGACAAGGCAAAACAGTGGATCAAAAACGGCGCTCAGCCTACGGATACCGTAAAAGCGCTTCTTATCCGGCAGGAAATTATTCCGGCGGGAAAGCGTCCTCCCGCTAAGACCGGCGGCAAGAAAAGCGAAGCTAAAGAAGGCTGATAATGCAGGAACTGGTGCAATATATAATAAACGGTCTTGTAGACGATAAGGACGCCGTTAAAATCGAAATAGACGGTGAAACAATAAAAGTAACCGTCGCAAAATCGGATATGGGCAAAATTATAGGCAAACAAGGTCGCACCGCCAAGGCTATCCGCACCGTTATCAGAGCTGCCGGCGCCAAAGACGGCAAAAAGTATACGGTTGATATACTCGAAGTATAAATCGTGAGAATAACTATAGGCGAAATCGTCAAAGCGCAGGGTATCGCCGGCGAGGTGAAAATCAAGCCGTATACCGACGATCCTGCGCGTTTCGGTCGTCTTTCTTCCGTAATGGTGGGAGGATGTCCTTTCAAAATCCGCGGCGTAAGTGAGCGTGGCGGTTTTGTCTATATACGTTTCGACGGCGTTTCGACGCGTAACGAAGCGGAAGTGCTTGTAGGTCGGACGCTCGAGATAGACCGCGCGCAGGCAAAACAGGTCGAAGTCGGAGAATATTTCATCGTGGATCTTATCGGTTGCGACGTTTTTCTTTCCGACGGTACTTCTTTGGGTAAACTCGAATATGTGGATAACTTCGGGAGCGCCGACGTTTTTACCGTAAAGGGACGGCGCACCGTGCGTTTTCCTTTCCTGAAAAGATTGGATCTCGTTTATGACGCCGATGCGCGCACCGTGACGATCGACGCCGAAAAATTCGGTGAGGTTTGTTGTTATGACGATTGATATACTGACGCTTTTCCCCGAAATGTTTATACCGCTCAAAAGCAGCATAATAGGTCGCGCCGAAAATGCGGGAATAGTAAAAATCGGTATTCATAACATACGCGACTATACCGCGGATAAGCACGGAAAATGCGACGACGTACCTTACGGCGGTGGCGCCGGAATGGTAATGACTCCGCAACCGATCGTTGATTGCGTAAGAGCCGTCGATCCGGACAAACGCGCAAGACGTATCTTTTTATCGCCGCGCGGGCGCAAGTTGTCCGTCGATATTGCCAAAGAGCTTTCCTGCGAAAAATCGTTGTTGCTGCTTTGCGGCCATTACGAAGGCGTCGACGAGCGCGCGCTCGAAATATGCGGCTTCGAAGAATTGTCTATAGGAGATTATATACTTACCGGCGGCGAGCTTGCCGCAATGGTTACGGTCGATTCGTTGCTCAGATTCGTTCCGGGCGTATTGGGCTCTGAAGAATCGGCTCAAAGCGAAAGTTTTTCGGACGGAAAATTGGAGTATCCGCAATATACGCGTCCTGCGGTGTTCGAAGGCGTAGCCGTTCCCGAAGTCTTGCTTTCGGGACATCACGCGAATATCGATAAGTGGCGCGCGCGCAAGTCGGTCGAACTGACGGAGAGCGTCCGTCCCGATCTGATCAAAGATGATAATTAACTGGTTTCCGGGTCATATGACCAAATCTCTGCGCGAAATCGAGCAGAGCATAAAACTTGTGGACGCGGTTGTGTACGTCCTCGACGCCCGCGCGCCTTTTTCGTGCATAAATCCCGCGTTTTCAAAAATAATTTCGGGGAAACCTGTGGTGTACGCGCTCAATAAAGCGGATACCGTGCCGGAGTGCGAACTTCCGGCTTGGATCGAAAGATTGTCCGTCGGCGGCAACGCGGCTGTTAAACTTAACTCCACGGCTTCTAACGCAGCAAAAATCATTTCGGATAAACTTAAAGTTTTGTGTGCGGATAAAATCGAACGCAAGCGCCTGAAGGGCATTCGTGCGGTAATAAGAGCCATGATCATCGGCGTGCCGAATTCGGGCAAATCGACGCTCATAAACAATCTTTGCGGAAAATCCAAAACGGTAACCGGAAATAAAGCGGGCGTTACGCGCGGTCAGCAGTGGGTCAAAGTCGGCGAATATCTCGAAGTTCTCGATACTCCGGGAACGCTGTATCCGAAACTCGACAATACGACCGTCGCTTTGAATCTCGCCTTTATAGGAAGCGTTCGCGACGAAGTGGTCGATACATACGAGTTGTCGCTCGAACTTATAAGAAGATTGACCGAAACGGGGGAAGGGATCGAATTTCGTTACGGATTTTCTCCGAGCGGCTCGGCTGCCGACGATCTGTGCGAAATTGCCCGCCGCAGAGGCTTCATGCTGAAGGGCGGACAGCCCGATCTCGAGCGGGCAAGCTATGCGGTTCTGGACGATTTTCGTAAAGGTCGCATGGGTAAAATTATTCTGGAGAAAGCTTTATGACGACTGCGGAACTTTACGAATACGACAAAAAATTCGGTTGCGTCGTTGCGGGCGTAGACGAAGCGGGAAGGGGTCCGCTTGCCGGTCCCGTCGTTTGCGCTTGTTGCGTTATGGGTAATAAATATGTGGACGGCATAAACGACAGCAAGAAACTGTCTGAGAACAAGCGCGAGATTTTATTCGAAAGGATCATTGACGGCGCAATTGTTTACGGCGTCGGAATAGTCGATGAAACAGAAATCGACGAGATAAATATTTTACGCGCGACAAAAAAGGGCATGGAAATTGCCATCAATTCGCTCAGTACTTCGCCTGACATAGTATTAATCGACGCGGTATCAGGCTTGAACGTTCCGTATCCGATTAAACCTATCGTCAAAGGCGACGCGACGAGTTATTCAATAGCCGCGGCGTCCATAATCGCCAAAGTA
>CANDJX010000092.1 GCA_947385185.1 uncultured Clostridia bacterium | reverse complement strand
AGTACGGCGGCAAAAACGCGCTCGGCGCTCCGCCGATCGACGATAAGCCCGCGCTGCCCGAGAGCAACATAGTGAACGGCGTGGTACCCGGCGCGATAACGACGACTACTACTACGACTACGGTAGACGCCACGGGAAGCAAGGCGGAAGAAAAGCCGGCTGCGGTAAGCGGGACGGTGGAGAACATACCGAATGCGGAAGGGCTGTTCAATCGCAGAGGTCGGAGCAAGACCGACGGCTATGACCCGGACAATTTCTATAATTTCTTCGACGAACAGGAAAACAAGAAATAACACCAAACGAAAAAATACCCGCGAGTGAATAAACTCGCGAGTATTTTTTATTATGCGTAACTTTACCGACGGATTACGGTTATCGGTTGCGATTGCGGCTTTTTCAATCGTCGCATTCGGTGCAATCGTCGGTTTCGCATTCGTTGTCGCAAGCGCAGGTCGCCGCCGCTTCGGGCATATCTTCGAGAATTTCGTCTACTTCCGCAAATTCTTCGTCGTTTTCGATGCCTTGCTCCTCGCGCATATTGCGGAAAGCAACCGACATCATGAGCTTAATTCTGTTCACCTGATTGACTTCGCTCGCGCCCGGGTCGTAGTCGACCGCAACTATATTCGCTTTATGATTTAGTTCTTTGAGCGCTTTCATTACGCCTTTGCCCGTAACGTGGTTGGGAAGACAAGCGAACGGTTGAACGCAGATTATGTTGTTTACTCCTTCGTCGAACAGGTCGAGCATTTCGGCGGTAAGGAACCAGCCTTCACCCGCAAGATTGCAGAGCGAAACGACCTTGCTCGCTTTCTGCGCCATGACGCGAATGTTGGTCGGGTGACCGAATTTCGTACCTTTGAGCGCGTTCATCATCGGTTTACGGAAATGTTCCACAAGGTCTATCAGCATACTGTTGGCGAATTTATGCGACCATTTGCCGTCGAGATAGTCGTGTTTTATCGTCGAATTCTGGAAGCCGAACATGAAGAAATCGAGCATATCCGGGCAAACGGCTTCGCCGCCCTCGGCTTCTATAAGCTCTACGGCATGGTTGTTTGCGCTGTAGTTGTATTTGACGAGTATTTCGCCGACGAGTCCCACGCGCGGCTTTTCTATGTCGTAAACGGGCAGTTCGGAGAACTCTTTGACCATCTGCCGGCAGTTCTTGCCGAAAGTCGAACGGTTGCCTTTCGCCATATCGTCGGCGATGATCTTCACCCATTTTTCGTGCAGTTCGTTGGCGCTGCCTTTGACTTTCTCATAAGGTCGGGTGCGATAGAGCAGACGCATAAGTATATCGCCGTACATCGTCGAATAAATGAACTGGAACATCAGTTTCAGATCGATGGGGAATCCGGAATGCTTTTCGAGTCCGACGAAGTTGAGCGAAATTACGGGCACCTGCGGCATACCTATAGCCTTGAGCGCCTTTCTTATCAGCGTGATATAGTTCGACGCGCGGCAAGGTCCGCCTGTCTGCGACATAATAAGCGCGGTTTTATTCGGATCGTGCTTACCTGTCAGAAGCTCCTCGATCATACTGCCTACGGTGATTATAGTGGGGTAGCACGCGTCGTTGTTGACGTACTTGAGTCCGACTTCGATCGCCGATTTGGATTCCTTTACGAGCACGACGTTATAACCGCATGCTTCGACCGCGGGTTTGTATATCTTCATATGTATGTCGGACAGGTTGGGCGCGATTATGGTATAACCGCCCGCTTTCATATCCGGAGTAAATTCTTTGAACCATACCGGGTCGTTCGGCGCGCAATGCCTGATACCTTTGTCCGCGCGTTCTTCCATGACCGCCATAAGCGACCGCATACGAATACGCGCCGCGCCGAGATTGTTGACCTCGTCGATTTTGAGCAGGGTGTACAGCTTGTTTGCCGCCGCCATAAGTTCCTGCACCTGGTCGGTCGTTATTGCGTCGCAACCGCAACCGAACGAGTTGAGCTGAACAAGCTCGAGGTTTTCTTTTTCGCGCACGTAGTTTGCCGCGGAATAGAGCCGCGAATGATACATCCACTGATCGAGAACGCGCAAGGGGTGTTTGACTTTTTTCAGGTGCGAAACGCTGTCCTCGGTAAGGACGGCGAAACCGTAGGAATTTATCATTTCGGGTATGCCGTGATTGACTTCGGGGTCGAGATGATAAGGTCGCCCCGCAAGCACGATTCCGAACTTGCCCGTTTCGTCGAGCAATTTTATCGTGTCCTCGCCCATTTTTCGAATATCGGCTTTGAACGCTTTATCTTCCGCGTAAGCCGCTTCCACGGCGGCTTTGATTTCGATTTTCGGAATGCCAGGGAACTCCTGCGCCAGCCGTTGATACATACGTTTGGGCGTAGCGATGGGGAGGAACGGGCACATGAATTTTACGTCTTTGCCGAAAACTTCGCCCATATTGTTGCGTATAACGTCGGGATAAGTCGCGACTACGGGGCAATTGTAATGGTTGTTTGCCGTCGGATCTTCGATCTGTTCGTACGGCATTCCGGGATAGAATATAAATTTGACTCCCGATTTGACGAGCGCCGCGATGTGCCCGTGCACGAGCTTTGCGGGATAACAAACAGATTCGCTCGGCATTGTGTCTATTCCCATATCGTATATCGCGCGCGTGGAGCGCGGGGAGAGTACGACGCGGAACCCGAGCCTGGTAAAGAACGTATGCCAGAACGGGTAATTCTCGTACATATTAAGCGCGCGGGGAATGCCGACTACGCCGCGTCTGGCGTCCTTTTCGGAGAGCGATTTATAGTGCGCGAAAAGTCTGTTGTACTTCTGCGCAAAGAGGTTGGGAAGCGGTTTGGGCTTTTCCGTATGTACGTTTTCGTCCTCCGCGCCGCGTTCGCAACGGTTGTTCGTGATGAATTTTCTTCCGTCCGAGAACTGCGTCACGGTAAGAAGGCAATTGTTTCCGCATTTACCGCAGCGTTTTGTATGTTTGTCGAAGGAAAATTCCGCGAGTTCTTCTTTGGAAATGATTGTCGATTTTTCGCCGGCTTTATGCGTGTTGCGGCTGATTATCGCGCAACCGTACGCGCCCATAAGCCCCGCCTGCGCGGGACGTACGACGTCGCGTCCGCATACGAGTTCGAATGCACGGAGCACCGATTCGTTGAGGAACGTTCCGCCCTGAACGATGACTTTATCGCCCATTTCGGAAAAGTCGCGCATTTTGATGACTTTGAACAGCGCGTTTTTGACTACCGAGTACGCGAGTCCCGCCGAAATATCCCCGACGCTTGCGCCCTCTTTCTGCGCCTGTTTGACGCGGCTGTTCATGAACACGGTACAGCGCGAGCCGAGATCGACGGGGGAGATCGATTCGAGTCCCTTTTTCGCAAACTGTTCGGCGGTGAGCCCGAGCGCCGCGGCGAATGTTTCTATAAAGCTGCCGCAGCCCGAGGAGCACGCCTCGTTGAGCAGAACGTCGGTGATCACGCCGTCCTTGATCTTCATGCATTTCATGTCCTGTCCGCCTATATCGAGTATGAACTGTACTCCGGGCAGAATGACGTTGCTCGCCGTCTGGTGCGCCATCGTTTCGATCTCGCCTCGGTCGAGCTTGAGCGCGTTCTTTATAAGGTTTTCGCCGTAACCCGTACAGCACGAGCGTCCGATATACGCGCCCTCGGGCATGAGCGAATAGATCTCTTTAAGTATCCCCGAAATGGTCTTGAGCGGGTCTCCGCCGTTGGAACCGTACCAGGAATAGAGCAGCGCGCCTTCTTCGTTGATGAGCGCCGCTTTCGTCGTCGTAGATCCCGCGTCGATACCGAGATAACAAGGACCTTTATGTAATTTTATATCCGCGAATTCGATCTGCGTCTTTGCGTGACGGGCGCGGAAAGACGCGAGTTCTTCATCCGAAGAAAAAAGCGGTTGCAGCCTTTCGACTTCGTGACTTTCCATCTTTTCGAGCTTTTCGAGTCCCTCGGAAATTTCTTCCGACGTAAATACTTTCGTCGCCGAAAGCGCCGCGCCGAGCGCGTTGAATACTTCGGCGTTTTCGGGGAATATCGCTTCTTCGGGTTTCAGCGTGTCCACGAAACGCGCGCCGAGCTCGGACAAAAAGTGCAGGGGACCGCCGAGGAACGCTATATGTCCTTTGATCGGTTTGCCGCACGCAAGTCCCGAAATAGTCTGATTGACTACGGACTGGAATACGCTCGCGGCAATATCCTCTTTCGCCGCGCCGTCGTTTATGAGCGGCTGAATGTCCGATTTAGCGAAAACCCCGCAACGCGACGCGATCGGGTAAATGGTTTTATATCCTTTGGCGTATTCGTTCAGTCCTTTGGCGTCTGTGCCTATAAGGCTTGCCATCTGATCGACGAACGCGCCCGTGCCTCCTGCGCACGTGCCGTTCATCCGCTGTTCCACGCCGCCTTTGAGGTACGTTATTTTTGCGTCCTCGCCGCCGAGTTCGATAGCGACGTCCGTCTGCGGTATGTATTTCTTTATCGCCTCGATGCCCGCGATAACTTCCTGAATGAACGGAATATCCAGCCATTTGGAAACGGATATGCCGCCGCTGCCGGTCACCGCAAGCGCGAAACGGTCGTATTTCTTTATCGCCCGCGACAATACCGTCACGATAGTAGACTTAATGTCCGAATAATGCCTGTCATAGCTCGAATACAGCGACTTGCCGTTTTCGTCTATGACCGCGGTTTTGATGGTGGTGGATCCTACATCCAGCCCTATTCTGAATTTTTCCATAGTATCCTTGATTATATATGATTAAAATAAATTTTACTTAAACTTCTTTTTGCCGTAACCTTTCGTTGCAATTCGATTATGCGTTTACATTGTACTATTATATATTAAATTCGGTTGTTTGTCAACGTAAAGACTTTGCAGATAAGCGGTAATTTTTACTTAAAAACAAATAACGGATAACAAAAAGTTGACTATCGCGGCAAAATCTGATAAAGTAATACGGGCGAAAATGACGGTGGAATACTTCAGAACGCGTTTGAAGGAGGATGTATATGCCCGACAAGCAAAAGGATCCCGCAGATAAAGCGGAAAATCGCTTAAAAACCAAAGTATCGGCTTCCAAGCCGACCGCAAAACAGCCGGTGTCTCCGGCAAAGACGGAACCCGCAAAGAGCGGATCGAAACCGACGGCAAAAAAAACCGCGGCTTCACCGGCTGAATCCGCCGCAAAAAGCGGTTTGAAATCAACCGCAAAAAAATCTGCGGCAACGCCTGAAAAGGCTGCCGCTCCCAAAACCGCCGCATCGGTTTCGGAAACGACAACCGTAATATCCAAAACAAAAGCGGTAACGCCAAAAACCAAATCCGTAGCGGACAAGACCAAAGCCGTAGCGGATAAATATGCGCGCACCATAAAGAGCGCTCCCGCGCCGAAAGATAAGAAAGCGTCCGTTGCGGCGACCGTAGCGGAAACCGAAAGACCCGAAGTAAAGACGGATCGCAAGACGGACAAGTCGGGACTTAAACAAACCGGGACGAAAGAGAAACCCGCCACGAAAAACCCGAAGTCGTCGGATAAGTCAAAGAGTAAAGATTTCTTCGACGCGTCATCGAAAAAGACGGACGTTGCGGTCGCGGGCAAACCGGACAAGAGATTCGTTCTCAGTATGGCGTTGTCGGTTCTGCTTCTTGCGGGACTTATCGTCGCGCTTGTATTCGGCGTGCGGGCTTGCCTTTATATAGGCGAGCCGTTCGTCGCGACGTATAAAGCCGCTACCGCGGTAGGCTTCTATTCCAAAGACCTCGGCACCGTCAAGCGCAATATCCCTGCGGAAGCGGACGACGAAGGATTGCCGCAGGGCTATCCGAAATACGGATACACTCAGTCTTTGACGACGGAAGAAAAGAACGCGGTGATCGCCGAAAGCGCGTATCTGTGCGCCAAACCGACCTGGCACGCTTCGGGCAGCGGAAGTACGTACACGAAAATGGACAAGGACGGCAACCTGTATAATGCAGACGGAAGCCGCGCCCTCGACAAAAACAATCAACCGCGTAAACTCTATAAACATTCGGCGTCCGTCGGGCTGTATATGGGCGACGTAAGCGACGACGAACCAGATCGGAAGAGCGTCGTGTAGGGAAAGAGTGTGCTTGTCAGTGTA
>CANDJX010000091.1 GCA_947385185.1 uncultured Clostridia bacterium | reverse complement strand
CTACGATAGGCAAAACTATAGTCAACGCCAATGGAATTTCAGCAATAATTGTTGCTCCCATAAGTTGTGAACCTCCTTTCGGTTTGAAAATATTTAATGCTATCAGAGCCTATAACATACTAATCTTTATCGGCTTTTTTCGCCGCATACGCTTCTTTGATCTTCGCTTCTACTTCGGTTGCGAGTTCGATGTTCGTGTCGAGCAGATTTCTGAGTTTTTCCCTGCCCTGAGCTATGCGCTCGCCGTTATAACCGAACCAGGATCCGCTTTTAGTAAACACGTCGTACTCGAGTCCGAGATCTATCAGACATCCCGAACGGCTTATTCCCTTGCCGTAAATAATATCGAATTCCGCGGTTTTGAACGGGGGCGCCATTTTATTCTTGACTACTTTTACTTTAGCGCGATTGCCGACGATGTCGCTGCCGTCTTTGACCGAATCCACTTTTCGTATATCGAGTCTTATGGATGTATAAAATTTAAGCGCTTTTCCGCCCGGAGTAGTTTCGGGCGAACCAAAGAATACGCCTACTTTTTCGCGCAACTGGTTGATAAAAATAAGGCAGGTATTCGTACGTTCCGCGGGCGCGACGAGTTTTCTGAGCGCTTTAGACATAAGGCGCGCCTGCAAACCGATCTGCGCGTCCTCCATTTCCCCGTCGATTTCGGCTTTGGGCGTAAGCGCCGCTACGGAATCCACTACAATAACGTCGAGCGCGCCGCTTCCGACAAGTTCTTCGACAATATTGAGCGCCTGCTCTCCGCAATCGGGCTGAGAAATATAAAGCTCGTTGAGATCGATACCGAGATTTTTGGCATACCCGGGATCGAGCGCGTGCTCCGCGTCAATGAACGCGACTTTTCCGCCTTTTTTTTGCGCTTCCGCAATAATGTGGAGCGTAAGAGTAGTTTTGCCGCTCGACTCCGGTCCGTATATTTCCACGATACGTCCCCGCGGCATTCCGCCGATACCGAGCGCAAGATCGAGCGCAAGACATCCCGTGGGTATAACGTCGACGGCGCGCACGCTGTCGTCCGTCATTTTCATGATAGAGCCGTCGCCGTGTTCTTTCTTTATCTTTGCAATGGCAAGTTCGAGCGCTTTCTCTCTGTCGCTGTTAACAGCGTTTTTATCTTTTTCCATTTAGTTCTCCTTTATGTCCTTTTAAGAAATTTACCGAGTTCGAACAGCGCGGTATTTATTCCGGCTTCCGTTATTTCACGGCGAATTTCACCTACGCTTTTTTTATCGGAATTTTTTACATTGTAATTGTGCTTGAATACGTGTATGGCGTCGCGATCCCCTATTGCGATGAAAAACAATCCTACCTCGTCGTTTTCCGACGTAGGTCCGGCATTGCCGGTAGTCGCAACCGCAACGTCGCAGGAAGGATTCGCCAATAATCCGTTTGCCATTTCGAAAGCGGTATCGGCGGACACGGCGCCGAATTCGTCTATGACGTTCTGCGGCACGCCGAGACGCGACGTTTTCGACTCGTGCGAATAACACACCACGCTTTCTATGAGCGATTTGCTCATTCCCGGCACGCTCGTAAGCGCGGACGCTATACCTCCGCCCGTAAACGATTCCGCAATCGCTATATGTTTTCCCGACGAAAGTACGGCGCGAGCAACGCATACAGTAAGCGAAATATCCTTGAGCGCATAAGTACATTCGGATAATATTTCACCGGCTTTCGTAATTACGTCGTTCACCGCCGCGGACGAAGCGGTTTTCGGATACCTTATCCTGACGTCGTATCCGACTTCGTTTTCGTAAAAACCGAAAGAAATTTTATTGCGGTTTTTTATGCAATCCGCCAACATTTCTTCCAGTTCCCCGCGATCTTTGCCGTATGTTTTTATAATTACGTTATTACAAGACGTTTTATTTACCGACGATATATACGGAATGATTTTTGTCCGAAGCAGATTTTCGTCGAGAATCGGCATTTTCACGTATGCGTCGTTATCTTTAATCGCAATGCTTTCGGAATCATCGTCCGAGAATATGCCGTCGCCGAAATTCTCCGTATCTCCCGCAACGATAAACATTCGGCTTTCGTCGCCGTCCGATTGCGGGATCGACAGTTCGTCTTTTGAGTCGGCATAGACGATTTTCTTTATCTCGATTTCTTTATCGGACAGCAAAATAAACAGTCGACCGAAATCGAAGCTGTGCTCAGTAAGCATTTTTCTTCCGAGTGCAATCAGATAAACGTCCATAATATCACCGTATTATTTCATTCCCTCCGAAAAAACGGCGGGATATTTGCAGATATAAAGCACGCACGACAGTACTGCCATAAACATACCGAGCGCAAGCGCGGCAAACCCTATAATAAAGAACACTATACTTACAACGCCGGGGACGAACATGAGATCGGGAACGAGCAGCAATGCCATAATCGCAATCATCTGCATAACCGTCTTTATCTTTCCGGGCATATCCGCCGCGATCACGATATTTTTGCTTGCGGCTACCGAGCGAAACGCAGTCATAAAAAGTTCGCGGCAAATAATGATAACCGTAAATACCGTGATACATATCAACATTGCGCGCCATGCAATTAAATTTTCAAACAACGGGACGCAGACCGCCGCGAAAATATATATAAGCAATATGAGCGCGCTGCAACATAAGAGTTTGTCCGCCGCGGAATCGAAAAGTTTTCCGAAGTCCGTGACCATATTCCATTTGCGCGCCAAATGCCCGTCGAGATAGTCGGTAAAACTGGCGACAGCAAATATCCCGAACGCAATATAGTCGTTAAACATTGCAAATTCACCTATTTCGAGAAATACGAACGTAACGAACACAGGCACGAGAAACAACCTGAGCATGGTAAGTTTATTCGGTAAATTCATTTAACTGCCTCCCCCGTCAGATCATAACCGTCATAGCCGGTAATTCTGACTTTATATGTACAACCGATATCGACGAAATCGGCGGTAAAATAAACCGCACCGTCTATGTCCGGAGCGTCGTACTCGGTACGCCCCACAAACATATTACGGTCGTAATCGATGCCCTCGTAAACAACATCGAGGATTTTGCCGACAAACGACTCATTACGTTCTTTTGCCTGAGCTTCGGCAAGTCTTCCGAGCCTGTTCACGCGGTCGATTTTAACGCGCGTCGGTATTTGGTTTTTCATTTTTGCGGCAACGGTGCCGTCCTCCCTACTGTATGCGAATACTCCGAGATGCGCGGGTCTGTATTCTTTCACAAATTCTTCGAGTTCGGTAAATTGCGCTTCGGTTTCGCCCGGGAATCCGACGATGAGCGTTGTGCGCACGGCGATTCCTTTCGATTTCAGTTTATCGAATAAAGAAACGATTCCGGCGTGCGTGCTACGGCGGTGCATTGCCTTGAGAATATCGTCCGAAACGTGCTGGAGAGGGATGTCCATATACTTTGCCATGCGATCTTCTCCCGCAACGAAGTCGATCAACTCATCGGTGACGATTTCGGGATAACAATACAAAAGACGGATTTTTTCGAAGTCGCAAGACGCCAGAAGTTTTTTAAGCAAATTCACGAGTTCGTATTTTCCGTACAGATCCTTTCCGTAATTCGTAACGTCCTGCGCTACGAGGATCAGTTCTTTTACTCCGCACTCGTCGAGAAACTTCGCTTCGCGCAGTAAGCTGTTCATTTCACGCGATCTGTACCGTCCGCGCAGGAAAGGAATGGTACAGTATGTGCAATAATTATCGCAACCTTCCGCAATTTTCAAATACGCATAATGCGGCGGCGTGGATAATATGCGTTTTTCCGTCGGTAAATCGTTGCCGCTCAAATGCATCTTATCCGAGCTTTCGATTATATCGCATATAGCCGAATAATCGTTGATACCGACAAACGCGTCAACTTCGGGGAGCAGTTCTCCGAGCTTCTCTTTATATCGCATGGGCAGACAGCCCGTAACGATAAGTTTTTTCAGTTTTCCTTCCGACTTAAGTCGTGCGGCGGCGAAAATATTATCTATCGATTCTTTTTCCGCCGATTTGATAAAAGCGCAAGTGTTGATAATAATCGCCTCCGCCTGCGACATATCGTCGGTCAGCTCGAATCCGCCCGCATTAAGACGATACATTATATTTTCGGTATCGACACGATTTTTATCGCAACCGAGTGATATTAAGGCGACTTTCTTAACCATTGAACGATTGATTGAAAACTTCTTCATACTGCGCTTTAGTCATATAGACCTCGCGCGGTTTTGCGCCTGCGGACGGACCTACCCACTTGCGCATTTCGAAAACGTCGATTATTCGCGACGCTCTGGAATACCCGAGCGAAAAACGACGCTGCAAAAGCGAGGTCGACGCCGTTCCGTTGTTTATCAGGCAACGCATAATATCCGGGAACAATTTTTCGTCCGCGTTCTCCTCCTCGCCTTCTCCCGACGAAGCGGAAGGATCGGCGGCGGGCTCTTTCGAAACAAGTATAGCTTTTTCGATACTTTCATCGAAGCAAGCCTCGTTGTTTTTCTTGACGTAATCCACAACGCTCACGATTTCCTCGTTCGATACGAAAGCGCCCTGCAGACGTATAGGTTCGGAGTTATCCATAATGAGCATATCTCCGCGACCGAGCAACGCTTCGGCACCGCCCTGGTCGAGAATAGTCCTCGAATCGGCGTTGGACGTTACTTTGAACGATATACGCGTGGGAAGGTTTACCTTAATCGTACCGGTAATGACGTCGACGGACGGACGCTGTGTGGCAAGCACGAGATGTATGCCCGAAGCGCGCGATTTCTGAAGCAATTGCCGCACTCCGTTTTCCACGTCTTTTTTGCGCATCGACATAAGATCGGCAAGCTCGTCGACGACCATAACGATATACGGCAGCTTCATCGCCTTACCCTCTTTTACAAGCGAGCAAGCGTTATATTCCGCAATATTGCGCACGGGATAGCCTTTCGAAGCAAGCTTACCGAAAATGGTATAACGCCTGTTCATTTCGACTATAAGCCATTCGAGCGCGCTGATCGCGTGATTGACGTCTGTAATGGGATTGCGGAGAAGCAAATGAGGAAGCTCCCGATAAAGTGTAAATTCTACCTGCTTCGGATCGACCAGTATGATTCTGACCTCTTCGGGCGAACGTTTATAAACAAGACTGAGAATAAGCGTGTTGAGACATACGGATTTACCCGTGCCCGTAGTACCGGCAATAAGCAAATGCGGCATTTTTTCCAGACTTCTTACGATAGCGTCGCCGCCTATATCTTTGCCGAGCGCAAGCGGAAGAACCGACTTGGTATCCGAGAACGACGCCGATTCGATAATCTCGCGGAAACCGACTATCGACGGCGCGTTATTGGCGACTTCTATGCCTATAGCCTGTTTGTTCGCAACGGGCGCTTCTATTCTGACCGCGCCGCGCGCGAGATGGAATTCGAGATCCTTATCGAGCGCCAGGATTTTTTTGACCGAAATGCCGCTCTGCGGTTGAAGTTCGTATCTGGTGACCGTAGGTCCGGAAACGACGTTTACGACTTTTGCGGGGAATTTCAGGTTACGCAAAGCCTCTTCGATGTCGCGCGATTTCGCTTCGATGTCGTTCGTATCGATGACGTAACTTTTGTCCGATTCGTTCAGAAGAGAAATGGGCGGATACGAATAGTCGTACGGCGCCTGAGCCATAGGAATCTCGACCATATCGGTTTCCGGATTGTGTACGGAATCTATATCGAGCTGCCCGTCGAGTACCTTGGACTTTTTATTGCGTTCGGGTCTTTCCTGCGTCGGGCGGACTTCGTCCTCGACGGTATAATAGCCGCTGTTATTATCCGAATCGTCGCGCTGTCTTTCGCTCATATCTATAACGTTATCGTCCAGAACAAACGAATCGGACAAATCCAACGAATCCTTCTGAGCCGTTTGATCCGTCTGCGCGGGCGATACTTCCGGTTCTTCTTTTTCTTCCAGTACGGAAGCCAGCGGATCGTCGTCCTCAGACTCGTCGTCCGTATCGTCGGGTACGAAACTGCGCTCGGAATAAATATTTTTTTGCGGTTTAATTTCTTCACGGGGTTTGTCCGGCGCTACAAACGAAGAATTGATGATCAGATCGGAAGAGCACACGTCTGAACTCCAGTCACTTACAGGAATC
>CANDJX010000090.1 GCA_947385185.1 uncultured Clostridia bacterium | reverse complement strand
ATATTTTTTTAAGCATTTGATCTGCCCTCCTTAACGCCGAATACTCCCGCTTTTATAAGGATAAACATTACCAAAGAACCTATAAAAACGATTCCGAAAATTATATCGCCCACAAACAGCAGCGTCTGCCACCAGGTTCCGAAGATGCCTGCCGCGCCTTCGACTATGGCGGTAATCGAATTCATTACGATTCCCGCGACTATCGTACCCGTCAACGTATAGAAAAGCAATACGCCGAACAGACCGGCTATGGTTCCCCAAGGAACCTTTTTGATTAAATTCATTTTCTGACTCCTTTTTTATTATTGTATCGAAGACCTATGTTTTAACTGATACATACGTCTTATGGCGAAATAGCAAACGTCGTTTCCCACGCAAACTTTCCACGCAAATTCTCCCCACCGGGTTCGATCCTCACCTTAATTATGTCGTTTTTCACCTCCCGAATATAATTTTATTTTACACCGGAAGTATAATTTATCGCTTAATATAAGTCAATATCAAGCGCACGAACTCCGGTTTGAGTCGCACGAACTTTTTCGCACACAAAAAACACCGATTGCATCCCGACCCGCATTTCGGAAATTTTGTCCGAACTATGCGGTTCTAAGCAATCGGTGTTTTTTGTTTTTGTTTTACTTATACGTTTGTCGCGGGCGCTTTCGTCTCGGACTTCGGCAACAATATACTCAAGCGAAAAATATTGTCCCGCGCGTCGATGGAAACGTTTCCGTTATATTTTGCCACAACAAGCTCGATGCTTTTCAGCCCGAACCCGTGATAGTCTTTGTCGCTCTTCGCAGTTTTTATCGTACCGTCCTCGTCGCGACATAATTCGCCGTTATAAAAATTTTCGGCAATAATGGAAATAAAACCGCCTATACTTCGAATATTGACGTCAATACAACGCTTTTCCTCATCGGCGACCTCGGACGTCGCTTCGACGGCGTTGTCCAGAATATTGCCGAAAAGCGTATATAGCTCTCCGTCGCCCATAAAACCGAGTTCGGAACAATCCGCCATAACGGTCAGAGTTATTTTTTTACTGTTGCAGATCAAGCTCCGTTCCGTAAAAATTATATCCATCGTCTTGTTACCCGTTTTGATGTTAGCGTCGTAAATGGATATCATGTCGTTGATCTCCGCCACGGTATCGTCATCCAGACCGCCACGCAAAGCGTGCTTGCTTATTTGATGTTTCAAATCGTGACACTTTATGTTTATAAGATTGACTTCTTCCTTTCTCAACTGAAATTGCGTTTTTGCCTGCTGCAAAAGGTGTTTGAAAATTTTCAGTTCGTCCCGCATGTCCTTTTCATAAATGGTCTTCCTTTGAATATAAAACACGAGAAGACAGCACAGTATATTGTACACGCCGACGATTACGTCGTATATTAAATCGTAACCTTCGTCCACGTATACCACGAACGCGTTGAGAATTATATCGACGAGCAGAATGACGGCGGAAGAAACGAGCATACTCGTACTTTTGAGTTCGACATCCTTATTTCGTATTTTTTTGCCGATGAAAAAATACGCCGCCGCGTACACTACCAAATATATATCCGCCAGAACGAGCGCGAAAATTACGGTACTGAGATTAAGCGAAGAAATGGATACGGCCTCGTTGCCGTACATTAATTTTGCTATAAAAACATCAAACGGCAAGCATATAAGCTTAAATACTTCGTAAGCAAGATGTTGCGCCGTATATGCCGCAACAGCGAGAAACGATGCTTTTTTGAACGATATTCTGTATATAAACAATATACCGCATAACGTAACGCCGAACAATGCCAAAAACATCAGCGACGTATACCAGCCGTTGTTCGATCCCTCAAACGTCGGATAAAAATACGCTACGGTAAAACATACCGCAAGTGCGGCAATAAGACGCAAAGGAAATAATTTTCGCCTTGCCATTCCGAAAGTGAACAAAGCTTCGGCTATAACAAGTTCGGCAACGAACAAAAGCTTGTAATAATCAAGCCCCGTCATTTGATTTCACCGCCGGAAGCAAGATAATCGTTGAATTTTTGTAAAAATTCTTTACGCCGCGGCGCGGCTATTTGTAAACGACCGTTACCGCCGACGATCACGTCGTTGCCATCTATTTGCCGCACGTATTTCAGATTAACAAGATAACACCTGTTACACATAGCAAAAGGCAGTCCGTCAAGTTCCTCACTTATTGCGGTCAGCGAGCCGCTTCCGACGTAATCGCCACGGACGGTGTGATAAGTAACCACATGCCGCATAATTTCGATATACGTGATTTCCTCCGCGTTTATAAGCGTTTTTCCCTGTCGTGTTGATACGCAAATCTGCCTTTTGATTTTCGACTGAAGCATTTGCGACACGCGGCGCAGCTTGAGCGAAAAACTTCCATACGAAATGGGCTTTACTATAAAGTCGAATGCACCGACTTCATAACCGTCTACCGCGCACTGCACAAGATTAGTGACGAATATAATAATAACTTCGCCATCCCTTTCTCTCAGTTTTTTTGCAGCGTCCATTCCGTTGAGTCCGGGCATATTGATATCCATGAAAACAATATCCGTACTCTTGTCGTAACGCTTCAGAAACGATATAGCATCCGCATACCGAATAACCTCGATAGCTGTATCGGTTTTTGAAAAAAACCTGTGTAAATATTTCTCAACGGTCTGCGCTGTCAGACTGTCGTCCTCTACTATACTGATCTTCATCATCACCTCTCCCAAGATCGTCAAAAATTTCCGTCTACCTTAATTATACAACAAATTAAATAAATGTCAATACCTATCCGTAAATTTTTTTCCATGCCATATAATTATATTTTTTCGGCGCTTTTTTCATTTTCTTTTATTCCTTCGTTATAAATTCTGACCGTTATCGTTTAATGCGCAAAACCGGACTGTTAAATTTATCGTTTGCGCGGCGTTTTATATGTCAAGCGAATCTAATTCTTAAAGCTTTGACGGAATGATATAAAGTTGTACGGAATGCACGGAAGACTCCGCAAGTGCGTCGGATATCCGTTTGTTGCCCCGCGAAACGAGGGGATTCGGTTATAACCTGCGACTTAAACGTACCGGACGTAACGGTATCGAACTACGGTGGCTGTAATATTGTTTCGGTATTTATTTTTCGTCAATAACAAAAACGACCGCTTGAAAAAACGGTCGTTTTTGTTATATAAGTTATTCCAACTTATTTGATGATTTTAGAAACGACGCCGGAGCCGATCGTTCTGCCGCCTTCACGGATAGCGAAACGAAGCTGATCTTCCATGGCAACGGGAGCGATAAGCTGAACCTTGATGGTTACGTTGTCGCCGGGCATTGCCATTTCGCGACCGTCTGCAAACTCGATCGTACCGGTAACGTCGGTCGTTCTGAAATAGAACTGAGGACGGTATCCCTTGAAGAAAGGAGTCTTACGTCCGCCTTCGTCTGCCTTAAGAACGTAGATCTGACCTTCGAATTCGGTGTGAGGGGTAACGGACTTCGGCTTAGCGAGGACCTGTCCTCTCTCGATATCTTTACGGTCTATACCGCGGAGAAGGATACCTGCGTTGTCGCCTGCCTGTGCGTAGTCAAGAGATTTTCTGAACATCTCGATGCCGGTAACGACGGAAGTCTTGGTCTCTTTGAGTCCTACGATCTCTACGGGATCCTGGATCTTTATCTGTCCGCGCTCTACTCTGCCGGTTGCGACGGTGCCGCGGCCGGTGATCGTGAACACGTCCTCGACGGGCATAAGGAAAGGCTTGTCTATGTCGCGGGTAGGCTCGGGGATGTATGCGTCTACTGCATCCATAAGTTCGAAAATGCACTTGCACTCGTCGCCGTCTACGTTACCTGCCGTAGCCGCTTCGAGAGCTTTGAGCGCCGATCCTCTGATAATGGGGGCGTCTTCGTCGAAGCCGTTGGACGAAAGAAGCTCGCGAAGCTCCATTTCGACAAGGTCGAGAAGCTCGGGATCGTCCATCTGATCGCACTTGTTAAGGAAAACGACGATCTTGGGAACGCCGACCTGACGTGCGAGCAGGATATGCTCTTTGGTCTGAGGCATTGCGCCATCGGTAGCCGCAACGACGAGGATCGCGCCGTCCATCTGAGCGGCGCCGGTGATCATGTTCTTGACATAGTCGGCGTGACCCGGGCAGTCAACGTGCGCATAGTGACGGTGAGCGGTCTCGTACTCGACGTGAGCGGTATTGATTGTGATACCTCTTGCCTTCTCCTCGGGAGCCTTGTCTATGTCCTCATACTTCATTTTCTGGGACAGTCCCTTTGCTGCAAGAGTCATCGTGATAGCTGCGGTAAGAGTGGTCTTACCATGGTCAACGTGACCGATAGTACCGATGTTTACATGCGGTTTGCTGCGGTCAAACTTAGCCTTTGCCATATTTTTGTTTCCTCCAATTTGATTTTTAATTAAGTTACCTTTACATTATATATGAAATTTGTTGGTTTGTAAAGGGTTTTGATTGTTTTTAATCAGTTTTTCTTTGCTCTGTCGCCGATTATCTTCTCGGCGATGTTCTTCGGAACTTCGGAATAATGATCGAAAGTCATCGTATACTGACCTCTGCCCTGCGTATTCGAACGAAGCGCAGTCGAGTAACCGAACATTTCGGAAAGAGGTATTTCGGATTTGATTACCTGCGATCCGTTTACGATCTCCATTCCCATGAGGTTGCCGCGACGGCGGTTTACGTCGCCCTGAACGGTACCGAGATACTCCTCGGGGATAACGATCTCCACTCTCATGATAGGTTCGAGAATAACGGGATTAGCCTTGGCAACGCCTTCCTTGAACGCGAGCGAACCTGCGATATGGAACGCCATTTCCGAGGAGTCGACGTCATGGAACGATCCGTCGTAAACGGTCGCTCTGAAGTCCACGGTCTCGTAACCTGCGAGCACGCCGCTCATTCTCGCTTCCGCGATACCTTCGTTTATGGGATTGATGAATTCCTTGGGGATCGATCCGCCGACGGTCTTGTCCACGAATTCGTATCCGGCGCCCGGCTCGAGAGGCTCGAACGTAACTTTACAATGACCGTACTGACCTTTACCGCCGGACTGCTTGATATACTTACCCTCGGCGTCGACGGTCTTGCGGAACGTCTCGCGGTATGCGACCTGAGGCTTACCTACGTTGGCTTCGACCTTGAACTCGCGGAGCATTCTGTCTACGATGATTTCGAGATGAAGTTCGCCCATGCCGGCGATGATCGTCTGACCGGTTTCCTGATCTGTATAAGTCTTGAACGTCGGGTCTTCTTCTGCGAGCTTCTGAAGTGCGATAGCCATCTTTTCCTGTCCCGCTTTCGTCTTGGGTTCGATCGCGACTCTGATGACGGGATCGGGGAATTCCATGGACTCGAGCACAATGGGATGCGCTGGATCGCAAAGCGTATCGCCCGTCGTGGTATCTTTAAGACCTACGATAGCGCAGATGTCGCCGGAGTAAATCTGATCGATCTCGGTTCTGCTGTTCGCGTGCATCATGACGATACGGCTCACGCGCTCTTTCTTGTTCTTCGTAGAGTTGAGAACGTAAGAACCCGTGGTAAGCGTACCCGAATAGCAACGGAAGAACGCAAGTCTGCCGACGAACGGATCCGCCATGATCTTGAATGCAAGACCGGCGAACGGAGCGTCGTCGCTCGTTTCTCTTTCTTCCGTCGTCTTGCCGTCCTCGAGCGTTCCTTTGATGTGAGGGACGTCGAGCGGACTGGGCATGAAATCGACGATAGCGTCGAGAAGGAGCTGAACGCCTTTGTTCTTGTACGAAGATCCGCAGGTAACGGGAATGACGTTCATTCCGATAGTGCCCTTACGGAGCGCTTTTTTGATCTCGTCCTCGGTGAACGACGCGCCTTCGTCTTCGAAATATCTTTCCATGAGCGCGTCGTCCTGTTCGGCAACGACCTCAAGGAGTTTTGCTCTGTACTCTTTGGCAAGATCGACCATATCGGCGGGAATGTCCTCGTCGCGAACGTCCTTACCGAGGTCGTCGTAATAAACTTCGGCTCTCATTCTGACAAGGTCGATAACGCCTTTGAACGTTTCTTCCTTTCCGATGGGAAGCTGAATAGCAACGGGATTTGCGCCGAGTCTTTCTTTTATCATTCTGATAACGTTGAAAAAGTTCGCGCCGTTGATATCCATTTTA
>CANDJX010000089.1 GCA_947385185.1 uncultured Clostridia bacterium | reverse complement strand
CGCTCATGCATATCAACCAGTTCGCCGCGCTCATATATATCTGCGGCGTTCCGTTCCAGATCGTCATAAACAGTTTCTGCAGGTATATAAACCTCGCAATCAACGACGGCGAACCGAAAAAATAAAAGTCACCATATAAAGTATATAAAACTATATTTTTCGAATAGATTATAAACATATAAAACGACGCTTGAATAAAACAAGCGTCGTTTTTGCAGTCGTATAAAATCGAAGGATATTTTAAGTAATTATTTCTCGGTATGACTGCATTTACACTTCGATGTCCGCCGTAACTCTGTCGGTGCGGACTTTGCTTATGAACTCGCGAACTTTCAGATGCTCGGGATGATTTGCATACAGCGGCAGATCTTCGAGCCTGTCAACGGTGACAATGAGCCCCATGTCGTAGTGCATCGAATCCCCTCCCGTCACCGACGGACCGACCTCAATGTCGCGCACGACGTCGATTTTATCCTTGAGCGCAGACAGCCCGCGCGTTATTCTGTCCGTAATTTCGGGCTTTTTCATGCCCTCCGCCTCGTCGGCTATTTTCCACATAACTATATGTTTTATCATAATTTACTCCTTAAGTTTTTATACATATATTATTCCCATTTATCATAATCTTTCATAGCCGCTGCAATTTCTTCAATAGTACATTTATTTATATCGGCAATACCGAAATCTTCATTCAGATAGAATTTCTTTTTCCCATACAAGCCATATTTCTTTTTCCTAAAATTTACTACCTTAACAAATTTCTCAACTATGAAATGCCAATGTGGTTCAGTTTCATTACAGTATTTGTTTTTTCTATCCTCTATCGCAAGCTCGACTTTTCGCTTATCTTCTTCGGTCAAAGTTTTTCCGTATATTATATCACCGTAACTGATATTCCCATCATCATCCATATGCGCTTCAACAATCTTTACGATTTTGCCAACCGCCTTTACGCTTTTATCTTTATAAAGCCCCAAATATCTAAATCCGAAAGGAGTGTATTTATTAGTGTCATAATAAATACCGTTTCGGAAATTAAAATCAAACGTGTTGCTTGTCAAACGCACCATTATCGTATCATCTGAGTAATTAACAAGTCTTTCTTTTTCGCAATACGTTTTATACTCTTCCAATATTTCAAAAAATGCACAGTCTTTTATTTCGTGGATATTTCCAGAAATGATTTTATAAAAATCCAAGTACGTTCTATGGACTATGTATATACCGGGATATTCGGTCTTTAATTTTTTCAGATAAGGCTGAACGTCGTTATGCGGAGATAACGCTATTAAAACCTTATATTGAAATTCTTTTTTGTCCGAAAGACCTATTAGGTGTCGTTCCAATTGATCAATATTAAACGCACCTTCTTTTGCTTCAACGACTATCTTAAAGCTGTGTTGCATAATGCTGAAGTCGGGAATGCTCCCTTTACCGTTTTTTGTATCTTGCACTTCAAACCGCGGCACCGCATTTTCCAATTCTCCTTGCGCATTAATCAATACACCTAATGTTACATAAAATTTCTTCGGGCTATATTCATATAGCATATTCAAAAGCGAAAGCGCATTGCTTGAGTGCGTATTTTCTTTGCCGTGATATCGTTGAAAATATTTAAGATTTTCTATTATCTATATTCCCTCTTTCTTTGATTCAGGTAATGTAATATCCAATGCTGACTCGGCGATATAACCTGCAAATTGTCTGGACGATTATTGAGTTTATTTCCATATAGGATATTTACGATAAAGAAAAACCACAAAAATTTTGTGGTTTTTTGGTCGAGGTGACAAGACTTGAACTTGCGACCTCACGGTCCCTAACCGTGCGCGCTACCAGACTGCGCCACACCTCGACGTTATATCGGATTTTGTATTTTTTGATTCCGAAAATTCGTTCGTTCTTTCGCCTTCCGACCTTGCTTTACTCGGCTTCGGAGGAAGAAGGATCGTAAGCGGTATTGCGGACGAACTCGATAACTTTCGCCTTTCCGTCGATCATATCCGCCTCGTAAGGAGATTCGATAGAAAGCGTATCCGCGTCGACTATCGTCACCACATACTTGACGTCGCCCCAATAATCGCCGCTACGAAGCTCGATTTTATCGCCGATCAAATCATAACGGGCGAAATAGCTTTCGTTCACTACTCCGTCGTTACTATATATGCCGACGACAGCCGAATTGTTTTCTCCGAGCGTGATACATCTCAATTCGTCCGCCGTGAAGAAAGAGCCGTAAAGATCGGCTTCCGACGAAATTCCTTCCGTGCAACCTGAAAACGCCGCCGACGAAACGGTCAACGTAAGAACGAGTAATAATGCCGCAAAAACTTTCTTCATAGCGAGTGTTATTATACGACATTTGACGCTTAGTGTCAAGCAATTTTACGAGAAGTGTTGCAATATGTTTTTTTATATGCTATAATTTTCTCATGAGAATAGATAAGTTTCTTAAAGTGTCGAGAATACTCAAGCGCCGCGCGGTAGCGGCAAGCGCCTGCGACGGCGGAAAAGTAAGCGTGAACAACCGCGAAGTCAAGCCGTCGTACAGGGTCAAGGTCGGCGACGTGGTAACGGTAGCGTTCGCGGGCGGCGAAGTCAGGTTTGTCGTGAAATCGATCAATGAAAAAGTTAACGCCAAGGAGGCGGACACTCTGTATGAAATGCTTTGACGGTCTTAAAATCGCCGCGGTCGTGCTCTGCGCCGGCAAGGGCGAACGCACGGGCTTGCCTTATAACAAACTGCTTCACGGTATCGGACAAAAAACGGTGGTTGAAAAAACCGTCGAAACTTTTATAAACACGGGACTGTTCGCCGAAATAGTCTGCGCCGTTTCCGAAGCCGACTACGGCGAAATCAAATCCCGTCTGCCTTCCTCGGTCGAATTATGCATAGGCGGCGACACTCGCACCGACAGCGTCCGTCGCGCGCTTGCCGCGCTCTCCCCAGACACCGACATCGTGCTTATTCACGACGGCGCGCGCCCGTTCGTAAGCGAGCGCATAATAAGCGACGCGATAAAATCGGCGATGGAGTACGGTAGCGGCATTCCCGCCGTCGCCGTCGTGGACTCGGTCAAAGAAGTATCTGACGGCAGAATCATAGGCTCGCCGGACAGAAGTTCGCTTATGAGCGTTCAGACTCCGCAGGCGTTCTCGTACCGCGAAATCGCCGACGCATACTCGCGCGTGGATTGCGCGACCACGGACGACAGCGAAATATACCGTCTGGCGGGATATACCCCGCGCATTATCCGGGGCGAATACACAAATCGCAAGATCACGACGGCAGCTGACGTATTTATGCTGTCGGACGGATATAAGATCGGGTTCGGATATGACGTTCACCGCTTTGCGCCCGGACGTAAGCTCATACTCGGCGGCGTGGAGATCGAGTGCGACAAAGGACTGCTCGGACACAGCGACGCGGACGTACTGACGCACGCCGTTATGGACGCGATCTTAAGCGCCGCGGGGCTGCCCGACATCGGCGTACTGTTCCCCGACACCGACCCCGCTTACGAAGGAGTGTCGAGTATGCTGCTTCTGTCGCGGATAATGAAGCTCGCAGGCGAAAAGAACCTGCGCGTGCTCGGGCTTTCGTGCACGGTCATGGCGGAGCGTCCGAAGCTCGCAAAAATCATTCCGGACATCAGGGCGAGTCTTGCAAACGCGCTCGGCATAGCGTTCGACTCGATCAACGTAAGCGCGACCACGACCGAAAAACTCGGCATAGTCGGCGACGGCGCGGGTATGGCTTCCGCGGCGTGCGTGCTCCTCGGAACGTAAACAAGACAAAAACGCAAACAAGTCAAATATATAATAAAAAACGACTAATAAAAATAATAAAAACAGACCGGTTTCGGTATTTCCGTAACCGGTCTGTTTCGTATTTCATATAATTATCATCCCCTGTCGTCGAGCGGAACGTAATCGCGATGTTCACCGACGTAGGCATAAGCCGGGCGCATGATCTTTCCGCCCGAAGAAATGAGTTCTTCGAGTCGATGAGCGCTCCAGCCCGAAATACGCGATACGGCGAATATGGGCGTAAACATTTCGCTGGGCAGTCCGAGCATCTGATAGCAGAACCCGCTGTAAAAATCCACGTTTGCGCATACGCCCTTTTCGGTCTTGCGACGCTCCGAAAGCAATTCCGCGCCGATCTCCTCGACGTGGCGGTAGAGATTGAATTCGGTTTCCATTCCCTTTTCTTTCGAGAGTTTTTCCACCGAGCTTTTGAACACTTCGGCGCGAGGGTCCGAAACCTGATAAACCGCGTGACCGAGCCCGTAAATAAGTCCCGTTTTATCGAACGCTTTTTTGTCGAGAATATCGTTCAGATACGCGCGTATCTCGTCGACGTCGTCCCAGTCTTTTACGTTGTTCTTTATATCGTCGAACATATGGCAAACTTTGATATTCGCGCCGCCGTGCTTTGGTCCTTTGAGCGAACCGAGCGCCGCCGCGATTGCCGAATAAGTATCCGTGCCCGTAGACGAAACGAGCCTGGTGGTGAACGTCGAGTTATTGCCGCCGCCGTGCTCTGCGTGAAGCACGAGCGCAAGATCGAGCACGCGCGCTTCGAGATCGGTATATTTGCTGTCGATACGGAGCATATGCAGTATGTTTTCGGCGGTAGACAGCGCGGGGATCGGATCGTGGATAAAGAAAGAATTACTGTCCGATTTATAATAAGCGTAAGCCTGATAACCGTATACCGCGAGAAGCGGGAACGTAGCGATGAGCCATAAACACTGGTGAAGCACGTTTTCGAGCGACAGATCGTCGGGACGCTTGTCGTAAGAATACAGCGTAAGCACCGAACGCGCCATGGAATTCATCATATCCATACTCGGCGACTTCATGATGATGTCGCGGAAAAACGACGTGGGAAGCGCGCGATACACTCCGAGCAGATCTTTGAAGCTCGACAGATCCACGCTGTCCGGCAGGCGACCGAAAAGGAGAAGATAAGTCACCTCTTCGAACCCGAACCTCTTATGACCGAGCATATCTTTGACAATGTCTTTGACGTTATAACCGCGATAATAAAGTTCGCCGGCGCACGGCGCGAATTTACCGTTTTCTATCTTGTTCGCCATGACGTCGGCAACGTCGGTAAGTCCCGTAAGCACTCCGCTTCCGTCCGGCGCGCGGAGTCCGCGATAAACGTGATAATCGGTAAAAAGCTGAGGATTTATGGTTGAACTTTCCACACACATAGCAGCAAGTCGTTTTATTTCCGAAGAACCGGAATTGTTCATAATATCAGCCATACAGACCTCCTTTTTCGGTATTCGATATATATAAAGGCAACGGCAAAAGCCGCGCCCCCGTTTACTCTCTCGTATCTTCGGGGAGTATTTTACCATATTTTCGGACAAAATGCAAATGTTTTTATATCCGTATGTATATTTTGCCGCAAGCGGTCGATAATCGATATGCAAATTAACGGAGGAGTCCAAAACATGAACAACGAAAACAAAAAAACCAACAAAAAACTGTATATCGCTCTGCTGATATGCACCGTAGTCGCGGTTATAGCCATTATCGCGACTTCGATAATCCTCGGCGTTACGTCCACTTCGTCGCCGAACGAACCTTCCGGTCCGAGCATAAACGATCCGGTGAACCCCGATGACAACCCGAAAAATCCGAACGAACCCAACGAGCCGAGCGATCCCAACGAGCCGAGCGAGCCGACGACGACTACGCCCGAATACGGTATGCCGCTTGCGTCTTACGAACTCGGACAGGAATGCGTCCTGACCGAACTCGTATGGTCGAATACCCTGCACTGGTTTTCCACTCACAACGGCACCGACTTTGCGGCAGAAGCTAACGCGCAGGTAAAAGCCGTTTACGACGGCAAAGTGACGAGCGTCAAGTACACCACACAGGACGGCTACGTGATCACGATCGAGCAGTCGGACGGTATAGTCGCGCAGTATAAATCGCTGTCCGCCGACACCCTCGTGGAAGAAGGCGACACCGTTACCACCGGCACGCCCATCGGCTACGTTTCCGATTCGATGACGAGCGAGCAGAACGACGGCGCGCATCTTCATCTCGAATTCAAGGACGCCAACGGCGATTACGTCGATCCCATGACGAAACTTCCCGCCGGAAGCGAGAAATAAAAGAATACGAACAAATCGTTTTTAGGCTTAAAAAAGATTGTCGCAAGTTAAAATTACTTAACTTGCGACGATTTTTATATATTTTTTTGATTTTGTTTTTTATGAAAGTGAAATTTCAGAAAATTCCTTGCAGGAACTCGAGCATTTTGGTTATAAAGGGAGCGCAGACGCGTGCAAGGCGTTTAATAAGTTTTTTATTTTATAGTGTACGCCTATGCGGGATACGGCGCAAT
>CANDJX010000088.1 GCA_947385185.1 uncultured Clostridia bacterium | reverse complement strand
TTTTCGCCGCCGCCTCGGCAAAGTCCCCGGACAGCATATACCGCACGTGCGACCGCTCGTGCACGTCGTGGTCGTCGATCTCGCTTGCTTCGATACCGCCGCTCTCCGCCGCGATATTCTCTTTGTCCGCCTTCTGTTCGTGCAGGCTACGCAGTTCTTCCGCCGTTTCCCAGTTCCCGTAACCGAATGCGGCGAGAAGTTTGTGACGCGTCGCGGTATCGAGCCGTCCGTCGTCGCCGGTAAGCAGTCCGAGCCTGAGCAGTTCGAGCAGACGCGACTGTTTGCCCGAACGGCTTGCCGCGGTTTCGGCGACCGTGTCGTATACCACGTCGCACTCCCCGATGTCCGAGCCCTTCCACTCGACGAGCTCGACTTCTCCGTCCTCGCCCACACAGCGCGTAAGCCGCGTATCCGACGCGAATTGCTTATACAGCCTGAGCGTCATTTTCGCGATGTCGCGTACGGCGGCGCGAATGAGGTCGGACGTTATGGTCAGACGGGTGTCGTCCTGATCGATGAGGAGCTGGATCGCCGTACCCGACGACGCGTTTATGGGCACGCTCGACGAGCGCATGATGTCGCTGACTCCGGTAATGACGTTGAACTCCTCCTCGAGCTTGCTTTCTTCGGCGGAGAAGATCGCAGGGACGCTACCCTGATCGAGCATACGCGGAGCCTGACTGCCCTGACGGTAAATAAGCACCGACCCGGGTCTAAGTCCGCCGTCCGTCAGTTCTTCTTCGTCCACGGCTCCGTCCTCGACCGCAAGCACGCCGCAACAGATACGGTTCATAAATTCGTGTTTGCGGTTCTTGACCGCGTTGTACGCGCGCTGCACGGGGATTGCGCGTTCGATCATGCTCGTACCGAAGAACGATCCGGGCGCGACGAGCGCGTCCTGCTTGACGAACGGGAACGTCCGACTGCCGTCCACTCCGTTCGTGTACGGAAGCGCGCCCGAAAACAGCACTCTCTCGCCCGCCACGATCAGAAGTTCGCCGTCCGGTTTCTTCGCGCTCGGTCGCTCGTAACGCTCTATAAGCATGGCGCAGTCGTCCCGCCTGTTCGTTCTTAAGTCGGGCATAGCCGTAAACGACGCCCGCTCGGGCGCAAGCAGCTCGATGTCCTCGGGTTTGACCGTCACGCCGTAAGCCTCGGCGATCTCGCCCACGGGCACGGCGCGGGCGTGAATGAGCGACCGAACTTCGTCGATACCCGCCGCCGAAAGGCTGTCCGGATATATCTCGTAAGGCGAAACCGCGGTGATCGATACGTCGCCGTTTTTGCCGCCCGTCCAGGTGACTTTATAGAACGCGCTCCCCGTCAGTTCGCTCCACATCGTCGCGCGCGAAACGATATTGTCCGTTTCCAGCCGCGCAGTCACCGCCGAAAGAATCTTCGACGCCGCGTTCGCGGTCTTGAGATCGCTGTCGGACGAGGACGCGGGTCTGACGCTCATGACCGGACGCACCGCCGCAAGTTTGGCAAGACGCGTTTCGATTATGGGCGCGATGTGGTTATAGACCTGCCGTTCCTGCCACGGATATTCGGCGGGCGCGTCGGTTACGCTTAAAAGCGGTCCGATCTCGGCGAATTGCCGCCCTGCGAGGAAACAGGCGTTGAGCGTCCATTGCGCTTCGGTCAGGCGACGTTCCTCCCGCCTGCGTTCGTAATCGCGTCGCACCTCGAGCGCCGTCAGACGCTCCGATTCGGACGCGGCGGATTCGGGAGTTATAAGGCGTTTTTTCATACCGTACTCTCCTTATAAAGCGCCTCGCCGCCGAGTACGGCGATTTCGCCCAGGCATTCCGCGCATATGTGCACGTTTGCACGCAATCCCGCGCGGGGCATAACGAGCGTATATGCGGCGCGCCGTCCGCACGCTCCGAGTTCGCATCTTATGCGGTATTTACATTTAATCAGTTCCATTTCCGATCTCCTTTTTTTTCTTAGTATTTTTCTTTGCGGGCGGTAAGCCGCCGGACGCGCTTTCGCGCGCCTTCTGCATTTCGGCAAGAAGCGAAAGCAACCGGTCGCGTTCGCGCTCGAGTTCTTCCTCGCTCGCCGTTTCCTCACCGCCCATTTCGAGCAGCATTTTTATGGCGGTCAGGTCGGGCGGCACTTCTTTGGTCGTCACTTTGTTTTTCACTTCGTTGCCCTCCGCGTCGTATTCGGTCGCCTGCTCGCTCACCGTATACCCGAACGCTTTGCGCCTGAGCGCCCTAATAAGCGATTCGTTGTCGTTGTTTTCCATATTTCACTTCCTTTTCCGTTTTCACCTCCCGTGCGGGTGAAGCCGCTTCGCGAGTTTTTCTTTGTAGAGCTGAAGCTGCGTTTTCGGCTCGGGCAAAACCTTTCCTTTCGGCTTGGTCATCAGGTAATATCTGAGCGCATCGGCGCAGTGATCGTCCTTCTTGACCGGTCTGTCGTCGCTCGCCCACGTATACGTTTTCAGTTCGCGGATCAGATTGACGCACGAACGGAAAATATACAGCCGCGGCGCGACCCCGTCGCCGCAAAGATACGACTTGACTGTGTTTATGCCCGAGTATAAGTCTTTGTCTACTTTCGGATTGACGAGTATGCCGCGATCGCGGAACAGCTCGCTCACGCTTTTCATGCCCGACAGCGTGCGCTGATTCGCCGCCGAATCGATGAGCGCGGTCAGACGTCCGCGATCGGTGCGCCAGTTCATTTCGCCGCTTTTACGCCTGATCTCGTCCGCGTGCCAATCCACAGACTTGCCCGCCGCGAAATGCTCGCGCACAACGAACACCGTCCCGTCCCCGTCCACGGCGAACCACAGGCACGCAAGCGGATTGTTCAGTCCCGGGTCGATCGACATTATGTCCTGCCATTCGCGCGGGATCGGCATATCGTCTATTACGTGCACCGACTCGTCGAACTCGGGATACACCAGTCCGCTCCGCTTTATGAACCTGCCGTAACGCCTGCTGTCGAGCACGTCGGCGGACAGCGCGGCGGTCAGACTGTCCACGTCGCGGCGATCGAGGTACGGATTGTCCGCCCATTCCATGAACTCGTACCATACGTCGGGATCGGACGACATATATATCTTGTCGTACACGAAAGTCAGTCCTTTGAGCGGCGTCATAGTGCCGTATATGTCGCCGTGACGGTCGAACACGCGCATACGGCATTCGTCGTAAACGTCCTCGGGCGGCTCCTCGTCGAACCATACGTAATCGAGACTCGCGCCCTGGAATTTTTCGCGCCCGCTTTCGCAGGACTTGAAACCTATCCGCGACGTCGAACCGAATACGTTGAATACGGATATGTAGTCTATCACGCCGCCCTCGGGCTGCGTGGATCTGCCCGACACCATTACGACGTCGGCGATCCACTCTTTTTTTAGATACGACAATATCTTACGTTGCGCCACGTCGCGTTGCACCTCGCGCGTCAGCGATACGACCCAGCCTTCGGTAGGCTTGTTCTCACGGTACGGATGGATTCCGCGCGCCCGCCATACCGTTTCCACCGCTCCGCACTCCGTCTTGCCGCTTCGGTTACCGCCGAATACCCAGCGATTGCGCTTATCGCACTTGTGAAACGCAAGCTGTTTTTCGTGCACGAGCGGCGGCTCGTTGTAGTGCGCAAGCCTGTTGTTCTTCCGCGCCGCGTCAAGCTTTCGCTCTACGGCTCTCAAACGCAATATGATTTCTTTTTCCGTCATTTCTTCCATACTTTGACTCCGACCGCCGCGCGACTCGCTGCGTAATTTACTTTACTTCTCTTTATAACGTCTGCGGCGCTTTCCGCTTTTTGCCTTGCTCCTTTTCCGCGTTTGTGCTTTCCGTTTATGCCTCGTCCCTTTTTCCGCGCTTGCGCTTCCCGCTTTTTGCCTTGCTCCTTTTTCCGCGTTTGCGCTTTCCGTTTTTTTCTTTTATTTATTTCACATTCGGCAAAATTCCGACAACCGCGGCGTGTTATAATCGTGCCATGAAATTTCTGCTTCTCATTCAGACCGTACTTGCAGTCGCGCTTCCGAGCGTAACGTACGCATATATTCCCGAGCCCGTCGGGTTTTACGCTTTCGACGGAGTGGATTACACCTGCCTTTTCATTCTGCCCGAAACGTATTTCGTCGCGCTCGAGGACGAGGGCAACGATTTTATCGCGGTCACCTATCTCGATATGTCCGGATACGTCAGACGCGGCGACGTAGAAACGGTGGATTACGAACCGGTTACGAAATACGCCACGAGCGGAAAAATCGCCTTCAAAAGCGGCATTGCTTCCGTGTACCTCTATGCCGACGAAAACTGCACCAACGTCCTCACGCCGGTAAACTCGACCGACTCGCTTTTCCTTTACGGCAGAGCGGCGACCGACGGCGTGTATTATTGCAGACTCAAAGGCGCGAACGGGACGGTACGCGGTTATATAGGCAGCGAAGGAGTAATTGTGACCTTGCCCGAAGAAAACGACGTACAGGCGGTCGCGCCCGAAGAACCGCCGCCCGACTCCGGCGAGATCGTCGTTCCGCCGAAAGAGGACGAAACTTACGGCACGCTTTCGCTCCCCGTCGAAATCATTCTCGTTATAAGCCTTGCGGTGCCCGCTTTCCTGCTCGTGTTCGTCCTTACTCGAAGTAAAGACAAGTCGGACAAGAAAGATAAATAAATTCCGCCGCGACCTTGCCCCGCAACGAATAAAGCAACCGCGCATGGTTTTGAATTCATGTTTTAACACATTCATTCGATATTTACACGCGCATTATAGCAAACAAATGTGGACAACTGTCTGTCCACATTTGTTTTTTTGTATATACTTTTTTTATGAAATTTTTACTTTATTTTTTTGATATTGAATTTATTTTCCACATAACACAAAAAAATAAAAAACGGTGCTTGCCATGGCATAGAGGGCTATGCTTTTAATTTGCGCTTTTTACACGTCATTGCGAGGCTTTTGTGATTTCATTCGCAGCAATCCGGTAGGTATCTTTCATTCGTCATTGCGAGGCTATTGCCGAAGCAATCCAGCCTGTCTTTATTCTCATCCTCTCCCGGATTGCTTTGTCGCTTCGCTCCTCGCAATGACGACAATGGTGTTTATTCCTCGTCATTGCGAGGCTTCGCCGAAGCAATCCAGATTGTCTTTTTTCGTCCTCTACCGGATTGCTTTGTCGCTTCGCTCCGCGCAATGACGGCAATGAAAAAAGCAAGGGCGATACCCTTGCCTTTTATCTCTATAAACCACACATTAACCCTGTTTTTCGGTTGTGATTGTTTGACTTTAATTCTTCAGATACTTTTTGAAGAAATCAGGCAACTGATTTTTGTTTCTTCGGATGACTTGAAAGACATGCCCGTAACGTCGCTTTTTCGTATATATACCGTCCCGTCATATAGTCCGTATTCGTTATATGCGGATATTTTGATTATACTGTCATCGAATTCTTCTATACGCCCTATCACGCTGCTATTATCTGAATCAAAAAGAAAAATAGAACACATCTCTTGTTGCCTCATCAATAATTTCAACGTACTCCGAAAAATATCTTTAGGCTCAAATTCAATAATTTGATTGACAACGGAATCTTTCCCGCTATGCAAAACTTCTATTTTACGATTGTATTGACTGTCAACTTCGATTTTGTAAATACTGTTTACCGACTTAAGATAATATCCGTCATTATTTCCATTCGGACAAATTCCCGACATCAATACAACATCATCGTCAACGGCAATAATATACCCTACGTCGAATTTATCGATATTACCGTCGGAATCATAGACGGCGCACAATACTTTATTGTTCATAAAATTTGTGAGTATATTTTTCATAATTCACCTTAAAACCAATTATAAAGTTACTTCATTGAATTATACAACATCGTGTGCCCATTGTCAATACGTTTCCGCAGTTTGCCGTATATAGAGAAAGAAGGCAGGAAACCCTGCCTTCTTTTATATTATGCTACGCATTTATAATAAGCGTTAATTCTTACCTTATCCAAAACAATCGTTCTCTATCAATTCGACTACTTTGTTCAGGCGTTAATAAGGGGGTTAGCAATTCTTGTTGTTTTCTACTTACTCTTCCAAAATAGCTCAATACTAATTTCAATTTCTCGAACGGGACATATTTCATTACAGCTTCCAGTACATAATTGTTTATATTCACACTACGCACGCATTTTTCTTCCTGATAAAATTCTATATTTTCGTAATTGCAATAATAATGAATATCCACGCGGGAAATATCACTCATATTATATTCTTTCTTTATAGGTATCCCGAAAAGCATATGATTATAATAACATATCTTGTCATTTGAAAAGCTTACAAAGCGAAGTCCGAATATAAATGAGGGAATTACTAATGCAAAATAACAAATCGCTAATATTGGTAACAGCTCTATAACACCGTGCTCAAGTTTTAACACTCCGGTCAAGTACATTATCACGCCAATCAAAAAGAATATACATGTTACTATAAACCATCCGATAGGAAGAACCGTATAATTTTGTCTGCTGCAAAAATACTTCAGATCGGAAGAGCGTCGTGTAGGGAAAGAGTGTGCTTGTCAGTGT
>CANDJX010000087.1 GCA_947385185.1 uncultured Clostridia bacterium | reverse complement strand
CTACACTGACAAGCACACTCTTTCCCTACACGACGCTCTTCCGATCTAAGTCTGAAACCGCTGTTCTTAAGCGCGCTTCTCACCCTCTCCCTCGATTCTTTCGTAGCGGTATCGGGAAGTCCGACAATATCCATTCCCGGCAAGCCGTTATTGATGTCGATCTCGACCGACACCGAATAACCGTCTATACCCTGCAGTCCGAAGCTATTGATCTTTGCCAGCATTCCTGTCCTCTGTCGCCGTTATTTTCAACCTCTTACGGTATGACGCAGTATTTCGCCGAAAGATGACGTCTTATCCGTAAGGAAAACTTTTCTGTTCTTCGTAAGCGTAATGTCGAGTACGACAACGGTGTAATATACGTGCATGAGTACGGTAAGCACCGAAAGCAGTATCGAGAATACGTTGAGTCCCGCGTTCGTCGCAAGACTGAAATACTCGGGTACGAGCGCCGTTCCGATCTGATCTCCGCCGAACATGACGAGCATGGAATTAAGAATGACGAACGTAGACATTACCGTAAATACTTTAAGCAGGCGCTTGTCCTTTACGACCGCAAAGCCGATCAGCATAAGAGCAAGCGACGGTACGAGCGTCCACTCGCCCGCGCCCATGAAATATACCGATACGGTAAACGCAAGGTACGACGCGAGCAGAAGCAAATTCGCGCGGTTGCGGCGCATAACGAATATGACCGCGGAAACGATCGCGACGATCGCGGTAAAAATACCTGCGAACGCGACCGTCGGGAAATTCGTCCCGAGCACGGAATAGTTCTGCATGAAGATCGTATATACGGACAATGCGTTTTCGGAGAAGTAATACAATGCGCCCTCTCCGCTCGAATACATGAACGGTTTGATAAGCAGCTGTTCCATGACCGATCCGAAGCCGATTACGCCGTCGGCGAAATATGCCGGAAGCGCAAGCAGATACATGAGCGCAACGCCGAGCAGTACGCAAAGCGGAACGTAAATCACGTTGTACAGCGAGCTGTCCCTGAATATCATATCGAACGCGGGTTTCGTCCTGACGATCTTTATTATCGACTTAACGAAGGCATATACGACATAAACGCCGACGATCGGAGCGAGCACCACCGCGTCCGCATTTATAAGACAGGACAGACTCATTCCCACCGTCATACCGAAAATATTTTTCGTAAGCAAGAAATAGAAAGTCAGCACGAGCGCGGGCGCGAGTACGGCGTATTCGCTTCCCCACATCGACGACATGACGAACGACAGCGGACTGAGATAATACAGTCCCGCGAGCGTAAGCGCAACATAGCGGTTTACGTATTTTCTCGCAATGAAATATACGATAAAGAGCATGGCGACGTCGGCGAGGATATACGGGAACTTGACGAAGAGTTGCATCGCTATGTCGTCCGAACCGAGTCCCGCGGTTATTCCCCAACCTCCGAAAAGAGCGTAAAGATAGCCCATGACGGGAGCAACGCCGATAAATCCCGAAGTATATCCGTCGAATCCGCCGTTGACCTTCATCACGTTGTGCGCGATATCGTAAACGGTCTGATACGAGTATCCGTATCCGTTGATCGTGAACGTCATCAGCAGTCTTACGGCAAGCCCGACGACGCATACGACGGCGAGCATATAAACCGTTTTGAGTTTACCGACTTTTACCGTATCTTCGTCTGCCACCGTGTGGTATTTACCGATAATAAAAACCGCGGCAACGGCGAGCGCCGCCGTCAGCAACGTGAAAAGTATGATGAGAACAAGGCTTATCGCCAGCATATCGGTATTGATTTCGGACAGTATGTTATTATGCAATGTAACCTCCAAAAAAACACGAAAAGAGTTTGTCGCAAGGCAAACTCTTTTCGGCTTTTATTTTGCTTCTTTCAGTTTTGCCGCTTTACCGGAGAGTTTTCTGAGGTAGTAAAGCTTAGCTCTGCGTACCTTACCCTTTCTTACGACCTCGACTCTGTCGATACGGGGCGAATGAACGGGGAAAGAACGTTCGATACCAACGCCGAACGACACGCGGCGCACGATAAACGTTTCTCTGAGACCGCCGTTTTTACGTGCGATGACGGTGCCCTCGAAAGCCTGAAGACGCTCTCTGTTTCCTTCGACGACTTTGACGTATACTTTTACGACGTCGCCGACTTCGAACTGCGGTACATTCTCTTTCATGTACTCTTTTTCGATTTCAGCAATCAAATTACTCATGACCGATACTCCTATAATTCAAATACGCGTTCTTGAATGCAATATCCTGCAACAGCGGAACGCATAAGTCACTAAACGTGATTTTAACACAAATGGAAAACATAGGCAAGTATTTTCGGGTAGTTTTCGTAAATTTTTTGCAATATATTATATTATGCCGAAACCGCGACGCTTCCGAACGGTCGCATCGCGGTTTTTTTGTTTTTATGCGGCGGCGACAAGCATTCCCGGCCAGGCGAACGCGGATATTATCAGGAAAATCAGTCCTATGATACCGAACACGCCTATAATGATCCAGGAATACCATTTCGGGGTCAGCGACCATGCGCCGCCGGTGAAAAGACCGCCGAAAAAGTTTATTACGAATAAAAGCACGAAGCCGAGCACGCAGTTTATCGCTATTTTGATTATAGTGCGGAACCGTAACAGTTTTCCGCGCGTCAGAATACAGACGAGCGTCAATACGATCAGAACGACGGCAAGCACTACTATGAACACCCACCATTGATTCGTAAACGATCTTACTACGCTGTCCCACCAGCTTCCGCCGTTTCCGGCGCCGTCCGCGGCTTCTTCGGCAAACATTTCAATCACCTCGCAAAAGATTTTGTTTTCATCGGTATCTTATCATAAAATTCCGTTTCGCGCAATGAATATCGGGGCGGGAAAAGAGTTTTTAATCTGATTCTAATCAACAGCTCTTACCCGGTTTTCCCGAGCTTTTGCGTCCCTTGACCTGCGACGAAGTTTTTCCGCCCGTCGCGGAAGAACCCGATGCGCAATTTTTTTGCGGACACTTCTTATCGGGCGCGGACGACTGACGCTTGGTGCGTCCGACGTCTATGTTATCCTCTTTCCTGCATCTCAGACTGCGCACGGGATGTTCGCCCTCCTGGAAACGGTAGTCTTCTCCGGCTTCCATGATATACCTGTCGATAACCTTATGGCTTGCGACGCAATCGGACGCGCCGTTGACTTTGCGGTTGTATTTGAAAAACTCCGCGGTGTCCGGCATACGCGACACCTCTTTCCAGCTGTCGCCGCACGCCGTCTGCGTCACCGTCTTTTTGAGCACGTCGCGGATATACGCCTTGTTCTTTTCGGACATGGACGAGAACGAAATGAGTTCGGGGAAAGTTCCGTCGGGTATAACCTGCTGCCATTCCTTTTTCTCGTACTTCTTAAGAAGCGACGCGGCGTAATGCAGATGCGAAATCTCCTGCGCGAGATGTTCTTCCCAGATTTTTTTCAGGTTCGCGTCGCACTCGTCGTTCATCATCGAGTAGTACAGATAGCATTCGGCATACTCGTGCATGAGCATACATTCGAGCCAGGTCATCGACGAATCGGTAAGCGACTCGTAAAGCGAAACGTGCTGTTCTTCGATCATGGCGATTTCGGTGTACAGTCTGCGTCCGAGGTCGGACAGATCGTAAAACGCGCCCTGATTCATATAATAATTCATCGTCTGCTGTTCGGCGGCGGTGATAATCATGGCGTGCAGTTTGGAAAGCGGCGACGCTTTTTTGGCGTCCATGCGACGCTTTATATCGTCCGTCGGGAATCGGTGTTCGGAGATCGTGGGACGACCGGGCATGATTTCCGTGTACTTGCCTACCAGCCGTTCCGCTCTGACTCCCATGTCCATTTCGAGCAAGTCGGCGTACCTGTACAGATGATCGAAATCTTCGAGAAGCGCGAAGTCGAGCGATTTACGGATATATTCGTCCGGCTCGCTCTGCGCCATGAGCGCCGTAAGATCGACGGCGAGCTGTTCGTAACCTATCGTATGCTCGAGTACCGTTTCATCCTTCGGCTTTAAGTTGGCGATCTTCTTCTGCTGTTGCTGTTCGATACGTCGTACGATCGATATATCGCGTCTGAGATCCTCGTTCGTTACGTGGCGCGCCATGTTGTGCAAGAACCACTGCGCTTCGAACTCGGTGCCGTTCATGAGAATGATGCGTACCTTCGAATACGGATCGGCTTCGTTCTTGTCATACGGTTTCGGACTGAGCTGTTTCCAGTTCGAAAAACTGTTCAGCTTTTCGGGTTTTTCCTTAAAAGGATTGAAAGACATAAAAAATTCCTCCTGTCTGTTGTCAAGAAGAATTTTTTACACTTTTATTATTTTTATTCGACCTATTTTTTTCCGTCTTTCATTTTTAACGAAAACATGAATATCGCCAGAGCCATAGCCGCGACCGTATATACGAGAACAATGATCAGGTACATTCCGAAATTCGAGAAGTCGAGCGGCTGCGCGTTCATGACCGCGCGCGAAAGAAGCACTTGCGGATAAAACGGCAGACACTTGCAAAATACGGCGAGACCTTCCATCATTTCGAGCGGAAAATAACACCCGCCGAATATCCCTGCGACGTTGATGAATACGCTCGTAACCGGCGGCGCGCTTTTCTCGCCGAAAACGGTGCCGAACAAAAGCCCGAGCGAAGTAAACAGAAATGCGGACGGTATCTGCGAAATCATCGCGAGCAATCCCGCTCCGAAATTGTACGAGTTCGGTTCTCCGCCGAAATTATCGCCTTCGATCAGTCCTATCACGTCGCCCGCCGCATAGCATATAAACATCTGCGCAAGGCATAAAATAAGACCGGGGATCATATAGCCTATTATATATTCGTGCGCGCGAAGCGGCGACGAAAACAATCGGGACAAAAAAGACGAACTTCTGTCACGGGACACGAGCAGCGTCATCATGAGCATGACGAACGTCAAGCCGAAAAACGCCATTGCGGGCGCATTGTTGCGCATTTTGAAAGTTGTCGGCATTTGCGCCGTCAACGCGGGGATCTGTTCCGCCGGCATACCCGCCGCCTGCTCGGCAAACGTACTTTGCACGAATCCGTTTACGACGGCGAAAAGAACGAGCATGACGACAGGAAATCCGAGCACAAAAATATAGCTCAGCGGACTTAACAGTATTTCTTTGAGATTGCGATTCGCAAGTACGAAAATCTTTCTCACGTCAGCCCTCCTTAACAAGCGATACGAACGCGTCTTCGAAATTATCCGCGCCGACCTCGGATACGATCCCGGACGGCGAACCGACGATCTTAAGCGATCCGTTCGACATGATCCCTATCCTGTCCGCAAGCGCTTCCGCTTCCTCGAGATAATGCGTCGTAAGCAGCACCGTCGTATTGCCCTTGAGCGACGAGATGACGTCCCACAGCTCGCGGCGGGCAAGAACGTCGAGCCCGAGCGTAGGTTCGTCGAGAAACAATACGGACGGTTCGGTCACAAGCGCCATCGCTATGGAGAGCCTGCGCGCATATCCGCCCGACAGCGTTCCCGCACGCTGTTTTTCCACTACCCTAAGTCCGAGCGCCTCGGATATTTTATCGGCGCGAGCATTGCTTTCTTGCCTGCTCATGCCGTATATACCGCACATGAACGTAAGATTTTCGCGGACGGTCAGAAGCGGCGCGACCGCAGTTCCCTGCGGGCTTACGCCCAAAAAAGTTTTTACCTTATCGCGTTCTTTCACGACGTCGTGCCCGAATATGCGAGCTTCGCCGCCTGTCGGAACAAGTCTGCACGTAAGCATTCCTATCAACGTGGTCTTGCCTGCGCCGTTCAAGCCGAGTAATGCGAAAAGTTCGCCTTTTTCCACAATGAGATCGAGCGATTTTACGGCGTCGATATTGCCGAAAGATTTATGCAATCCGCGCGTTTCTACAGCGTACATTTTATACTCCCCGCCTGATAAGTTCGGCAAGCGCGCCCGGCGCTGCCTTATCGAAAACGTCCGCCGTGGCTATCCACAGACCCATCTTTTCGTCGCCGAGAACGAGTACGTTATCGCCCGCCGAGATATTATATTTATCTCGGGCGTCCTTCGGAATAACGATCTGTCCTTTCGTACCGACTTTTGCTATGCCGAAAAAGTATTTATCAGCTCCGACTTTCATTATTTTTTCTCCCGTTCATACGATATTACTGTATATTGTAATACATTTCATACAAAGTATACTATTCATACCGAATAATGTCAAGTGTAATCGCGATTTTTTCGGAAAACGCCAAAAAATATCCGCGAAAACGTTGCGCAAAGCTATATAAATAGTTTACAATTATATAGGCGGTACATCCGTCCATATACAATCCGATAAAACGGAACGGAGAATTCTATGGATTATGTTTATGCGATAATGGGACTACTCGGCGGTCTCGGAGTATTGCTGTTCGGCTTCAAGGTGCTTTCGGACGCTATCGAGAAGTTGGCAAACGATAAACTGAGATCGCTGTTCAATAAAACGTCAAGCACCGGCAAACTCGCCGGCGTCGGGATAGATCGGAAGAGCGTCGTGTAGGGAAAGAGTGTGCTTGTCAGTGTAG
>CANDJX010000086.1 GCA_947385185.1 uncultured Clostridia bacterium | reverse complement strand
CTTCCTATCACATTGCCGTCGTCGTCGAAAGCGCGGACGTATCTGTCGCGCTCGAAACATTCTTCGATCGCAGACAATAAAACAAGGCGCATTTTTTTCAATCTTATTTCGTCGTCCGCCGTAACGTAAGGCATATAGCGACCGATAACGTAGTATAAAAACATAGTGCACCAAACGCTTTCGCCTTTGCCCCGCCTGCCCAGTCTGTCCATGCCGTCGTTCCAGTCTCCGCCGCCTATCGACACGAGCCCGCGCGGCGACAGTTTTGTCGAGAATATCGCTTTAAGCGCATGAGAAGCAATCGTATCCGCAGTATCTCCGCTTTCCATGAACGAGTATACGGAAGAATTACCGTCCGGAATGGCGTGATCTTTCAGGTACGCCGCGCGTTCGCCGAGAATGCTTTTATCCCCGGTTCTGTCTATATATTCGGCAATGGCAAGCGGTAAAAATAATTTATCGTCGCAAATGCGCGTTCTTACTCCGACAGCCGGCGGATGCCACCAATGCATCACGTCGCCCGATTCGAATTGATGCGCCGCGCAATCGATTATGTGCCTGCGCACTTTATCCGGCGCAATACCGATCAACGCCATAGCGTCCTGCAACTGATCGCGGAATCCGATTGCGCCGCCGACTTGCTGAAAACCGCACCTTGCAGTAAATCTCGACACGAGCGTCTGATACGACAGCCACTTCAGATAATATTTTATCGGAAGCTCGTCGCTTTCGACCTCGGGCAATTCCGCATATTTATTCGCGACCGATTCCAGCGCTTTGTCTGCGGTTGCCGCAGTCACGCCGATCGTTTCGGCGGACAAAACGAAAATTACTCGCCCGGAAGCGTTCGCCGCAAGATCGACGGAAACGGAATAAGCCAGAGCGGGCGTACAACCGTCGTTGTGTAAATTGGCGCAAGCGCGAAATTTTCCCGAGCGGTCTTTATACGACTCCGCAAAAAAAGCAAAAGACTGCGCGCGCTCGGAGCAAGTCAATCGCAATTCGAGATTACCCGATCGCGCGGACAAGACTCCGTGATCTTCTTTACAAACGATACCGCCGGACGTCCGCGAAGCATGATCGCCCAATACCGGTTCCGCGAAACACATAACGTCGATTTTTCTGCCGACGGACAGACCGTTTTTTATTGTTACGTCATAATACTTCGCTCCGTCGTGAACGTATGTTTTCTGTACTGCCATTATGCCGTTATAGCCGCACGAAAATTCGCTGTGACCGAAGCCGTGCTTTACCGCATACGCGCACTCGTGTGGCGCCGGATTGCGGGTGATCGACCAAAGCGTTCCGCCTTCGCCCAAAACGATACCGTCGCCGTGCGCGTCGTTCAGTTCGTCGTTGGAATGCACGGTATACTTCTCCTGCCTTGAATTTTTTCCGAAAGTAAAGCCGCCCTTATCCGATACGAGGCAACCGATCAGACCGTCGCTCATGACGTTATACCAGGGAGACGGAGTTTCTCCGTCGATGACATATTCGCCGTCCGCGGTAAATCCGCCTAAGCCGGTGCGATACTCGAGCTCGGGAATGTCGAGAGCGATCTCATGATGAAGCACGGGCGGGAGTTCGTAGAACGGAGGCATAAGTCTGTTGGTGAGCGCAAACGGATCTATGCCGCCGCTTACCGCGGCGTTTATCTCGCTCCGATCCGTAGTCAATTCATTGATGATCCGCACGGGAGATTTCATACTCGAAGCAATGCGGGAAATCCCGGCGGAAAGTCCCTCGAAATAAGATACCGGTTCGGACACGATAACGGTGACCGTAAACTCTATTCCGAACTTTTCGAGCGCGGCAAGCTGACTCATGAAATCGAGAACTCTGCCCGAGTCCGCCGTATCGGCGCGCATAACGACGTCGGGCAACACGCCGCAATTCCTGCCGTGCGAGGACAGTAAAGCGGCGGCGAGAACGCGCGCTGTGCGGGACAAAGGCGTAATGGATGCGAGCGCGGTGACCCTGCGATCCGAGCCCGTGCGGTCGCACGATAAAGCGCTGTGCATGAGCCTGCCGATTTCGCCGCGCTCCGCATAACCGAGCTTTGCAGTGAACGAGCTGCGTTCGCCGGCGGATAAATCGACTCTTACTACGGCGGCAAGTATGGGTTCGGTAGTCCTGCCGAACGCCACGCCCTTTCCCGTACGAAGCGCCCTTTCGTCGCCGCAATATTCCGCTTCGCAGTCTAAAGCCAGCGCAAGCGTTCCGTCGCCGCCGTTCGTCCTGAGCGCGGTAATATAACCGTCGCACGCTTCGGTTTCGATAAACATAGCCGAATACGCTTTATGCGACAAATCGGCGTCGCGCGTCGAAATACACGGCTTAACTGCAACTATGACAGACAAAGTAATCGGAGATTTTGAGGTATTTTGCACCGATATTCTTCGATATTCGACGTTTTTATCGAAAAGAACGCCGGCACGGATTTCGGTAGTCAAGCCTCCTCTGGCGTCGATATACACAGACGATCCTTTGCGATATTCGGCATAGCCGAGCGCCGACGGTTCGTACGAAAATCCTTCTCTTTTTATAAATACGCGCATACCGCTCATCTTATCGAATCGGGTCAGAAGTTTGCCGTCCGCATACGATACGCTTCTGCCGCACTCGTCGGTCATAAGACAGTATCGCCCGTTCGTTATGAAATTCAATTGCGGGAATACCGAACGCCCGCCTATTATCTGCGCAAATTCTTCGGGCGCGCGATATGTTTTCATTCGCTTGCGTTCATACCGCTTAAGCGCCGTTTGATCTTCTTCGAGCAAAAGCGCCGCCGCTCGCGCTCCCGAGCCGTTCAGCATCGCCATGCACAGCGAGTCGTCGGTAAGCAAATTGCAAACCGCAAGCATTATCATGCCCTGATGGTGCGCCATGGACGAATATTGCACGGTATGCGAATCCAGGTCTACCGAATCGTATAATCCGTAGCGTCCCGCGTATTTTTCGAGATGTTCCACACTTCCCTTTTTCGTTACGGCACACGACATGATCTCCGCATACGGCGCGAATACCCGTCTGTCGGCGGCAGACGACAAAGCAGCGAGTTTTACGCCGAACGCACGATATTTATAATCGCCGCTCGGATATTTTTCGCCGTACAGCGATTCGCTCTTTCCGAGCACGTCGGAACCGACTCTGCGAGCTTCGCGTTCATGCAGTCTGATTATTCTGTGCGCGTTTATACCGACGAGAGAACGCCGGGGCGGGACAAAGAACATGAGCGGCAATAAATACTCGAACATACCGCCCGACCAGCTTGCGAGCACGCCGCGACCGCAACCGTCGTTAAGAGCGCGCCTTGACAGCATGGCGAACGCTTTCGTCGGAAGTTTGCCGCAACCGATAAATACGAGATACGACAGCATCGCTTCGCTTGCAAGCAAATCGTAATGTCCGCGGTCCGGCTCCTGCGTTTCGGCGTTATATCCGATATAAAGCAAATTCCGGCGCGCGTCGTACATACGGGTTATATCCATATCCGAAACGAATTTCTCCGCGCGCTTTCCGTTTTCTCCGCCGACAGACGCTACAAGCAACAGCGCCGCGGCAAGATTGCCGCAATCGACGGACGAAACGTATTTTCCGAGCGGCTTTTTCGATTTTACCGAATACCAGTTATACAGACAACCGTCGCTCTTTTCCAGCGATTCCGTTGCATTAAGAATGGCTGCGATCGTTTCGTCGCGGCGGTTTTCGTCGATAAGCCCGATTTTGTGAGCCGCACAAGCGGAAGCAAGCGCCATACCTATATTTGTCGGCGACGTGCGATCTGCCCAACCCGAATCGAACTGAAAGTTATCGCTCGGCAACCCGTCGTTTTCGGATAAAGTCGTTTCGAAATACGCGTATGTTTTTTTCGCAATTTCAAGCATATCGCGTTTCAGTTTCGGCGAAACGCGATGTGCGTAAAATTCCGACGACAATAACGCATCGAGAGGAAGCGCCGCAAGAAATACAGCCGCGAGCGCGAAAAGCAACGGACTTACGCGAAGTATTCCGAACACGATAAACAATGCGGACACGAGCATATTGCCGACGAACAGGCAATGTCCCCCGCCCGACGACGCATAAGTTTTCCAACTGAGCAGATTTCGTCCCGTGATCAGTCGTCCGACCGTCAGGCACAGCGCGTAAAGACTGCAAAGCCCGACGGTGGGAAGCCATAATACGTTCAATGCCGCTCTTGTGCACTCGGTCGCAAATTCGGTCATATGCGGTAAAAGTGCAAACGCAAGCATTAAGGAGAGTATTTGCGGCGCAAACGCAAATAAGAACAACATATGAAAACCGCCGACGGCTGCAACGATAACGACGGCAAGCGCGCTCACCGGCGACCATGCCGAACAAATGTTCATAAACATCTGCCACTTTGCAATGCCGCTTGCACGATTGACCGACTTGTTGCCATCACGGTTTCTTACGCGCGGAAACAGGTACGGAAAGAGCTGCATATCCCCTCTTATCCACCTCAGCATTCGCGAAAGATACGAAGAAAAAGTTTTCGGAAATTCGTCTATGCCGTCCAGACCGGACTCGGCGCAACCCGCGAACGCGCCTTCTATCAGATCATGGCTCAGTATACGACCGTCGGGAAACGCATACTCGAGCGATTCGTTAAACTCCCGCACGCGATAAATTCCCTTTCCCGTATAGTTTCCGAAACCGTATGCATCGAAAATTATACCGCCGCCGCTCGAATAATTGCTCAGTCCCTTTTCTCCGCTCATAAGCGCGGAAAAGGGCGTCGTCAGTCCGGACAGCGACGAGCGCATACGGATATTCATTACGGTGATTCCGACATTATACGGATGCTCCATGGCCCCGACGATTTTGCCTGCGTCTATGACCATCGAATCCGCGTCGAGAGTAATTACGTACTTAAACGGCTTAATTTCGCCCATAACGCACGAAAAGCGGTCGGACGAACCGTTCAATACCAGATTATTAAAGTCGATTATGGCGCCGCGTTTGCGTTCCCACGCCCGTTTTCTCAAGCATACGAAAAAGTTTCCGCCGTCGAATTTTTTTGCAAAAACGTCGGATATATCGTTCGGCGCGGACGCATAGCTTTCGGGAGCATCCAGAAGAAGCCCGTAAGAAAGTCCGTTTCCGTTAGCCGCGGAAAGCGTAAGTAAATTGTCCGCTGCCTGTTCCAACTCGCTTTTGCCCGTCACCATACGGCAGCAAATCATTGCCGTGCGCGGCATTTCGTTTATTTTCAGCGCGGGCACAATCCTGCGCGTCGTGCATCGCGACAGCACGTAAAGATATAATGTGTTTACGGTCGGTACGGAAATAAACGGCGAAAAGCACGCGACTATGATCCCGTAAGGCAAAGGAATAAAGATTACGGATAAAGCGCAAACGACAGCGGATAACAATAAAACCGTTGCCGCGTGAAACAGAAGCGAATATTTTTTCGGACGTCGGATCACAAAATTCGCAAGATCGCGTCCCGAAACGCGCACGAGCGAAATCAACTGCCGCACTCTATCGAATTCCGTCGTTTTGCGCCTTTTTGCGTCGCGACAAATTTCCGTCATATATGCGGTTTTGGTTTCGACGGTAAGCGATGAAAAATTCACCGCGTCCGATTTACTTAACACCGAAGCCGAAAGCGACAGACCGAGCAGATATTCGGCGGTAAAAAAATCGGATCGGAGAGCATCGATAATACCGCTTACCGCTCCGCTGTAATCCGCAAGCAACATAGCGTCGCTCGACGCAGAGCGTTCGGGATTTATACCCGCCGAAGCGCAAACGGAACCGACCTTCGAAGCATACGCCTCGTTGCCGGTAGTGTAAATTTTTTTTACATAACTGTTATACGCAAGCATTTCGCGTTCTATGTTCCCGGTACTCATATCGTAAGCCGCGCACGACGCGATTTCCGCACGCTTGACGATTTTTGCCGCATAAACGGTCAGTTCTTCCAAAAGCGCAAGCATGAGCGCCGGATAAAGATTGCAGATTTCGTTCCAGGCAAACGGCCGCTCGGAATTATAAATATCGACCGCGCGTTTCAAAGCATCGCCGTCTATACCGAAATCGGCGCTTTTTACAAAATACCGCGCAAATTCGAGCACGGCGGGAACGCGACCGCCGGGAAGATCGGAAAAACCGCGTAAACATTTGTTTACGACGTCGAGCGCGTCCATAGCGACATAATAGTTTTCGAGAAATACGCGTTCGTAATCTTCCCTGTCGTCCTCCGATTTCGACGCGACTATGGAAGCGGCATGACGCAAATAGTACTTAACGGAAGAAACGGAAGGCTTGTCGCCCGACGGCGGCAAAACGCGGGACTGCGCCGCCAATTTGCGCAATCCCATATCGAATTCGCCGACGGGCAATTTTTTAGAAAGCTCGAACTTTTTAGGCGGAGCGCTGTATAATACAGCCGCGACGAGCGCCACTATGACCGAACATAATATTGCAGTGATAATTATAATCAAATACAGCACAAAGCAATTATTGACAAATAGCTTGCGTTTATGCCGATTCGCTTGCCATTTTTTTTCGATTGTGCTAATATATGTCCGAGATAACCGGACGGTTGCGGCGGGTCGCAAACCCGACGAGGAAAGTC